>NZ_JBMKJG010000021.1:0-98155 GCF_049237765.1 Enterobacter cloacae complex sp. SHL021
TGATTTTTCGCGAAACCATTTGATCATATGACAAGATGTGTATCCACCTTAACTTAATGATTTTTACCAAAATCATTAGGGGATTCATCAGGGCTGAGTGGCAATCCACTGGCCGTCTCGCAGGATGGTTATCTCATCACACAGCTGGAAGATCTCTTCCATTTTATGGGAGATATAAACAATGCCGCAGCCGCGATCTTTTAGCTTACGAATAATGGTAAAAAGGTGGTTAACCTCTTTTTCTGTTAATGACGATGTCGGTTCATCCATGATGACAATTTTGGCATCATAGGAGAACGCTTTAGCAATTTCGATCATCTGCATTTGCGAGACGGATAATGTTCCCACGCGGGCGCGCGGATCGATATCAATATCCAGCTCATCGAAAATGGCTTTAGTGTCACGGTACATTTTGTCCTGATCGACAAAAACACCTTTGGTTGGATAACGTCCCAACCACATATTATCCATTACCGAGCGTTGCAGTACCAGGTTCAATTCCTGGTGAACCATAGAGATACCGTTTTCCAGTGCTTCTTTCGCTGAATGGAAATCGATCTCTTTCCCCTGAAAAAGAATGCTGCCAGAATCTTTTTGATAGATCCCAAAAAGACATTTTAATAATGTTGATTTACCGGCACCGTTTTCACCCATTAAGGCATGAATTGAATGAGGCCGAACTTTTAAATTAACATTATCGAGTGCCTTAACACCGGGAAACGACTTGTTGATGCCGTTCATTTCCAACAAGAATTCACCGGACGACGGAGTAGTTGTGCTGACCATAATTATACCTTGTTGGCCTCGCATATCGCGTTATAAAAGGGCGCAACATGTTGCGCCCTGTGGAGACATAACTAACTATCTTATTTACCGATAAACTCAGCCAGGTTGGACTGGTCTACGCCCACGTAAGGTACGCGAACGATTTTATTGTCGATTTTCCAGTTGGTGCCATCAGCCGCACCTTTACCGTCGGCCAGGTTTTTCGCCAGATCGAAGGTGGCTTTCGCCTGGTTGTTGGCATCGTTCAATACGGTACCGGCCATCGCACCTGATTTCACCAGTGCCAGCGCTTCTGGCAGCGCATCCACGCCGAATACAGGGATAGAGGATTTGTTGTGTGCTTTCAGGGCTTCTACCGCCCCCATTGCCATCGCGTCGTTGTTAGCGATGACCACTTCAATTTTGTTCGCGTTAGGACCAGACAGCCACGCGTCCATTTTATCTTTCGCCTGAGCGGTATCCCACATCGCGGTATCTAAAGCCAGCTGCTGGGTTTTCAGACCCTTGTCGTTCAGCTCTTTGACAACGTAAGTGGTACGCGCTTCAGCATCCGGGTGGCCTGGCTCGCCTTTCAGCAGCACAAACTGGATCTGGCCGTCTTTGTTCAGATCCCAGTTCGGGTTGGCCGCCCAGTGTTTCGCGATCAGATCGCCCTGAATAATACCGGACTCTTTGGAGTCAGTACCGACGTAATACGCTTTGTCATAGCTGTCCAGCGCTTTACGGGAAGGTTCTTTGTTGAAGAAGACGATTGGCACGTTCTGGCCGCGCGCTTTCTCGATAACTGTGCCTGCAGCAGCCGGGTCAACCAGGTTGATTGCCAGTGCCTTCACACCTTTTGCCAGCAGGACGTCAATCTGGTCGTTCTGTTTGGACTGGTCGTTCTGGGAGTCATTCATCAGCAGCTGAACATCTGGCGCTGCTTTAGCATCTTTCTCGATCGCTTTACGCACAACAGACATGAAGTTGTCGTCGTATTTATAGATAGTCACACCAATACGGGTATCCGCAGCGTGCGCTGCTGCACCAAAAAGCATGCTTGCCATTACAGCAGACAGAGTCAACACCTTCTTATTCATGGTATCTCCGGTTTTTTTTTATGCAGGGTAGTTCTTGTGAATAACGATCGGCGGGCAGGTGTTAATAAAACGTTACTGACAGCCGAAGTTCACTTATAAAATTTCTATCTTCCGTGTTCGGTAACGCTCCAGAAATGCGTTTTATTCGTTGTTTGCGGCACGTTGGCTATAGTGAAAGTGAATAATCACTGTTACATAGCGTTTCAGCCCCTAAAACGCTGACATCATAGTCAGCGCCTTGTTAAGATACTGTGAATTTACTCACAGATTGAAAACGGTTACATCAGCTGGCTTTATCAGTTAGTGATCGGAACCACAATTTGCCGGGCAGAGACCGAATGGCGGCGCACTAATGTCGGCATGAAACAGTGTGTTGCTCCCGTATCAAGCAGCCCTGCCGCGCCCTGTAACGCCAGCTCAGTCGCCAGTTTGGCCATCGAGACAATGGGATAGCGTACCGTTGTCAGCTGCGGGTCGGTGTAACGGGCAATGGGAATATCGTCAAAACCGATCAACGACAAATGCTGTGGCACCGCAATGCCGTTATCTTTTAATGCCGTCAGTGCTCCGGCAGCCATACTGTCGTTGTAGGCAAACACCGCGGAGAGCTGCAGGTTACGGCCCAGCAGCTCGACCATCGCCGCCTCCCCTCCCTGCATGTCCGGGGTACCGGTGCCTACCCAGCTTTCAGCAGGCACAATGCCGTTCTCTTTCAGGGCGTTTTGCCAGCCTTCGCGACGCAGTTCGTCGTCCTCAATCGCGTGGCTGGAGGCCAGATAACCGATTCGCTGGTGCCCGTTATTAATCAGCATGCGCGTGGCCATCATGGCGCCGCTCACGTTATCCAGCCCCACGCAACGGTGGGCATAGCCGGGCACAATCCGGTTGATGAGCACCATGCCGGGGATTTGCTCCATAAATCCGGCAAGCTCCTCATCACTCAGGGCTTTTGAATGCACAATCAGCGCGTTACAACGCTGGCGGATCAGCACTTCGATGGCATAGCGCTCTTTTTCTGCTTCATGATAGCTGTTGCCGATCAGCACATACTTTTGGTGCTGCTGGGCAACAACGTCCACCGCTTTCACCAGCGCGCCAAAAAACGCATCCGACACGTCCATCACCACCACGCCAATGGTGTCACTGACCTGCGTAGCCAGCGCCTGCGCGTTAGCATTGGGGCGGTAACCCAGTTGGGTCACGGCTTTCATTACGGTTTCACGGGTTTCAGGGCTGACCAGCGCGCTGTTGTTCAGCACGCGAGAGACGGTGGCCACAGAAACGCCCGCCTGACGGGCGACGTCACGAATGGTGATCATATTCACCATCCTTAAAAGGATTGCAGCAACTCACAGACACCCCCTGTGTTTAGCAAGGTGGCTATTTTGGCAGCGAGAGAAAGGGGACTACGTGAAGAAGCTCACACAGATGAAAACGGTTACATCCATTTTGTTAATGATTGTGATCCAGATCGTTATCTGGATGTATTATTCAATGAAACACCTGACGCTTTTGCGGTTAACTGACGCCACCCCCACTCCAGCGGCCCCTGGCGGAAATACCGCAGCCAGATAACCGAAAACGCCAGGTTTATCGTCCAGACCGGAAGAACAAACGCCACCAGCGTAAGACGGTCGAATTTCATAAACAGGCCGAATCGATAGAACAGCGTGGTGCAGATGAGGGTCTGCAGAATGTAATTGCTTAACGCCATGCGGCCAACGCAGGCCACGGCACTGACAATCCAGAGGCGGGAGAGCTGCGGCCAGAAGCCATAGATGAGCGCGGCGTAGCCGATGGTCTGGAACGGGGCACCGAGCTCGCGCGGAACCTGCAGCAGGAAAGCGCACCAGCGGTAATCCCAGTGTAGATGCCACTGCGCAATCACCGCCGGAAGATTGATCGCCACGCCCAGCAGCACCAGCAAGACGCCTGTGCGACGATAGTGGCGCAGGCTAAATTCCCCTTTCAGCCAGCCGGTGCGCATCAGGGATGCGCCCATCAGCATCATCCCCGCCAGCTGCCAGCCATATTGCGCCCCCAGTGCCAGCAGGTTATCGCCCAGCATATCCGCGCGATTGCTTATCGCTTCCGCGCCGCCTTTTAGCTTCCAGAACTGCTCATACTGCAGGTTGGCGGCGTCCGGTATCCACGAGCGGCTTGTTGCGTCGCCGGCGATCATGCCCAGCAACAGCAGCACGCCAAGCCCCATGACATAAAGCATCACGCCGGTGTTAAACAGGCTTTTGACGCTATGCGCATCACGGATGAGTCGCCAGCAAATCAGCCCGACTAATCCATAGGCGAGAAGAATATCACCGTCCCAGAAGAACAGGCCGTGAATAAAGCCAAGGAGCACCAGCAGGGTCAGACGTGACTGGATCCACCGGGTGCCGCGTTTGAGCAGCAGTTGCAGACCGGCGCCAAACAGCAGCGCAAAGAGGGTGAGGAATTTCACCTGAGCAAAGAGATCGAGGATTGCCCACGTCCAGGCATCGCGACGGGTGATCTCGCCATACCAGGCGGGGTTGAGATAAGCGGCCTTCGGCAGGCCGAAGGCGCTGATATTAAGCAGCAGGATACCGAGAATGGCGACGCCGCGAACAAAATCGAGCGTGACGTTTCGCTCCATGGTCCCTGCCCTGTCAGATTAGTTGTGGTGACGCACGGCGCGCAGGAACTCCTGGCGGGTGTTCTGGCTGGATTTAAACAGACCGCCCAGCGACGTGGTGGTGGTCGCACTGGTGGCATCACGTACACCGCGCGCCTTCACGCAGTAGTGAACCGCGTCAATGGAGACCGCGACGTTATTGGTGCCCAGCAGCGTTTGCAGCGCAGTCAGGATCTGCTGCGTCAGACGCTCCTGCACCTGTGGGCGTTGGGCAAAGAACTGCACGATACGGTTGATTTTGGACAGACCTATCACCGTATCTTTTGGAATGTAAGCCACGGTCGCTTTACCGTCGATGGTCACGAAGTGGTGCTCGCAGGTGCTGGTCAGCGTAATATCGCGCACCGTCACCATCTCATCCACCTTCATTTTGTTTTCAATGACGGTGATTTTCGGGAAGTTGGCGTAGTCCAGGCCGGAGAAAATTTCGTCGACATACATTTTTGCGATGCGATGCGGCGTTTCCATCAGACTGTCGTCGCTCAGATCGAGATTCAGTAGTTGCATGATCTCGGTCATGTGCCCGGCAATCAGACGCTTACGGGTTTCATTATCCACTTCCTGAACGGGTGGACGCAGTGGCGTTTCAAGACCGCGCGCAACCAGGGCTTCGTGGACAAGGGCCGCTTCTTTACTGAGTGTTGACATTCTTTTCTCCTGCAGGTGTGGCGTCTTTTGCCCTCGTTGTGGCAAAAGTGTGCGCTCATTGTGCGTGAGGCCGCGCACATAATCCAGTATTCACGACGATAATTATTGCAATTGCTGCTGCCTTTCGGCCTGACGGTTCCACACCAGCGCGCCCGCAATGAACAGCGCAACGCCCGCCAGCCCCAGCGCAGGCTCAAGCTTGTGGGTAAGCCAGGTGGATAACGCCGAGGTCATCGGCCCCACCAGCTGTCCAATGGCATAACCGGTAGTCAGCAGCCCCGCCATATAGCGGGTATGTTCGGGTGCCAGCTCGCGCCCGTAGAGTAAAGAGAGCTGAACGGCACACAGGAATCCGCCGCCGACCAGCAGGCCGCCCGTCAGCAAGCCGCCAATTCCCGGCAGTAGCCACGCCGCCAGCACACCCGCCCCCTGTAACCACAGCACGATAGCCAGCCTGCGGTTCGAGGTAGAGGTGTGGCGCAAAACGATGCTGAGCACGATGCCCACAACAGCGGCAGCGCCAAATATCGGCCAGACAAACTGTGCAAACAGGCTGCCGGGAAAACGCACGGCCGCCATTTGCGATAAGAATGTTGCAGGCAGGATGTAGCCAAATCCGGCCAGGCTGTAGCTCCAGACCAGGCACTTCAAATCTTTCGTCAGAATAAGGGGTTCAGGCGCGCTGCCCGGCCGGTGCAGTTGCCCGGCACGCGGTAAATAGCGGGCAACCAGTGCGATAAGCACCAGCGCCAGCACGCCGTAAATCTGCCATGCGGCCCCGGCCGACAACGCTTTTGCGTGAATATAGACCGCAAGCAGTCCGCTCAGGGCGATACCTGCGCCCGGCCCGGCAAACACGGCCGCGCTCAAACCCGGTTTACCCAGTTGCCCCAGCCGCTCGTTGGTCCAGGCGGCAATCAGCACCATCGACCAGCCGCTCATGCATCCAATCACAAAGCGCAGCAGACCATGTACCAGCGCGTTATCCGCGGCGGCGGAAAGCAGCGTCAACGCCACAGCGCCAGTAATACCCAGCCAGAGGCGGGTTTCAACGAAGCGATGGGCGCGCATCGCATCCCATGCGCCCACCAGATAGCCCAGATAGTTCATCGCCGCCACCAGACCTGCGCTGGTGAGCGTGAGTTGCCCGGCGGCAATCATCAGCGGCACCTGAGGGGTAAACGCGAAGCGCCCAATTCCCATCGCTACCACCAGAACCACAAATCCACTGAGCGCAATTCGCAGCGCCATGACCGCTCCAGTTGTTAATAAAAAGTAAATTTATGATGCAGGATCTCGCTGTCTTGCGAAAGTGAAAGTTGCTCACAGGTAAATGAAAACTCTGTATTATGGGTTGAATGAATAGCAATTCGTATTAAGGAGCCCTGCATGGAACTGCTCGAAGAGCATCGTTGTTTTGAAGGTCGACAGCAGCGCTGGCGCCACGACTCCACTGTCCTGAACTGTGCCATGACGTTCAGCATTTTCCTGCCGCCCACTGAAGAGGGTGTTAAGCCCCCGGTTCTGTTCTGGCTCTCGGGATTAACCTGTAACGATGAGAATTTCACCACCAAAGCGGGTGCGCAGCGTGTGGCGGCCGAGCTGGGTATCGCCCTGGTGATGCCAGACACCAGCCCGCGTGGCGATGAGGTGGCGGACGATGCCGGATATGATCTGGGCAAAGGGGCCGGGTTCTATCTGAACGCCACAGAGCAGCCGTGGGCGAGCCATTACCGCATGTACGACTACATTGCCGACGAGCTGCCAGCCCTGATCCAGCGTGAGTTTGCAGTAAGCAACCGGTGTGCCATCAGCGGGCATTCCATGGGTGGGCACGGCGCGTTGATCATGGCGCTAAAAAATCCTGGCAGATACACCAGCGTTTCCGCGTTTGCGCCAATAGTGAACCCCACCCAGGTACCGTGGGGGCAGAAAGCCTTTACGAACTATCTGGGCGATGACGCACAACGCTGGCAGGAGTGGGACAGCTGTGCCCTGATGCTGGCGAGCCAGCCTGGAAATGCGATCCCGACGCTTGTCGATCAAGGTGATGCGGATCAGTTCCTGGCCGGACAGCTACAGCCCGCCGTGCTGGCTGAAGCCGCACGTCAGAAAGACTGGCCGCTGACGCTGCGTATTCAGCCCGGATATGACCACAGCTACTATTTCATTGCATCCTTTATTGAGGATCACCTCCGCTTCCATGCGGAGCATTTGTTCGGGTAAGTGCGGTCTTTTTTGCCCGGTAAGCGAAGCGCCACCGGGCATGAAAACCACATCAGAACTTATAATCCACACCCACAAAGTAGCGGCGGCCATCTTCCGTGTAGCTGTAATCGTCGCGGCTCAGATCTTTATCCAGCAGGTTCTGCACGCCCGCGCGCAGCTTCACGCTTTTCGTTGCCTGCCATGCCGCGCCGGTATTCCAGATGACATAGCCGCCCGGCGTTGCGTCTGCGCTGGTTAACGCACGTTTCTCGCCGGTGTAGTGGCCCTGGACGTAGAACGACCAGTCCTGCGTCGCCTTCCAGTCCACGGTACCGTTGGCGGTATGGAACGGCAGTTCGGACAGCGGTTTGTTGCCGCCGTTGCTGATATCACGCCCGTCGTTGTAGGTATAGTTCAGCGTCAACTTCCAGTCCTCAGCCACCGGGATCTTCAGCTCGGATTCCACGCCACGAATACGCGCCTTGTTGACGTTGTAATAGCGGAAGATCGGTTCACCGTCAGCATTCAGCCCCACGTAGTTCGGGTAGCTCTTAGCCTGGTCAACGTTCGCCGTACGGCTGATGCTGATACGGTCATCAACATTGTTCTGGAAGGTGGTAATGCTGGCCTGCACGCCCTCTAACCATCCCTCTTCCCCGCTGTAGTACAGCCCGAGTTCAAAGCTTTCGCTGGTTTCCGGTTTCAGGTTCGGGTTACCGACAATCTCGCAGGCACCGCGACACGATCCGGTGATCCAGTCCGGACTCAGTTGCAGCAGGGATGGCGCTTTAAACGCGGTTGCCCAGCCCCCTTTCACCGTGACGGTATCGGTCGCGTTATAGACCAGATACGCTCGCGGACTCCAGTGATCGCCGTAGGTGTCGTGGTCGTCCATACGGATGCCGGTAGTCAGCGCCAGCGGTTCAAATATCCGCCATTCATCTTCAAGGAAGAGAGCATACTGGCTGGTAGAAGTCGCGCTGCCGGAGCCGCCGGTCAGGTTTACCGGATCTTTCAGTTTGTCGTGACGCCATTCGCCGCCGAAGGTCAGCAGCTGATTGATTTCACCCAGCGGCAGCACGTATTTACCATCAACGGCGTTGCTCTCGGAAGTGATGGTATGGCTGTTACCCGGGTTTTTGTTGTCCACCTTCTCGCCGTAAACTTTCAGTTCGCTGTTGCCTGTCCCCCAGCGGCCGTTGTGGCTCACGGAGTAGTTCTGGCGCTCAAGGCGATTTTTATCGAGGGAATCGGAATCACGATCCTGGCGGTCGAAACCATAGCCTGCGGTAAAGTCATGATCTTCCGTCGGCGTCCAGGCGAATTCCACATTGGCATCGCGGCTGGTGAAGCCCTCAATGCGCGGCGTTTCACCGCTCGTTGTGGTAGACGATTCTTGCTGTTTGTCTTTTTCACGCTTAGACACGCTGCCGTAGGCCTTCAGCCCCAGCACGCCGTCCACCAGCGGGCCGCTGGTGTAGAACTGGCCGTTGTTGGTGTCCCCGCGATCGCGGTGTTCCTGAATGGTGGAGTCGGCGCTCAGGGTGCCCGTCCACTTCTGACCGATTTTCTTGGTGATGATGTTCACCACGCCGCCCAGCGCATCTGAACCGTAGAGCGAGGACATTGGCCCGCGCACTACTTCGATCCGCTCGATCGCATCGACCGGAACCCAGTTCAGATCGAAATCGTTATGGCGGAAGACGGCGTTGCGGGAGTTAACACGCTTACCGTCGATCAGGATCAGCGTATAGCTGCTGTCCAGACCGCGAATACTTACCCCTTTACGGTTGTCCCCTTCATTAGTGAGCTGCACGCCCGGTACGTCCTGCAACACATCTTTCAGGTTCTGAACGGGTTTACGCTGCAGGTCTTCCTGGGTGATGACGCTGATGCTCGCCGGTGCGTCCTTCAGGTTTTGCTCAGTCGCTGACGCCGTGACAACCAGTGTGTCGCTGGATTCCGCAGCGATGACAGGCAGTGCCAGGGACATTGCGGACGCACAGAGTCCTCCCCTGACGAAGGGATTCAACCTAAACATTCCATATCTCCATGAGGTAAATACAACTAAATCAAAAGATTATTGCCCACAATGCCTTTTGCTCCGCCCGCATCTCCGGCGGGTCGGTGGTCTGCTTATTTTGACGTAACGATAAAGCAAACGATTATTATTATCAATTAAATTGTTAAAAATTATATCCGTTCTGCATAATGTGGAGATAAAAAAGCCCGCTCAAATGAGCGGGCTAAAAGAGAGGAAGTGCGGTTTATTTGTTAAATCGTTCAGGGAATTCCATTTCACTGTAGCGAACGAAGTGCGTTCCTTTCATCAGCTTGTAGCCAAACCAGATCACCAGGAACAGCGGAATACCAATGTAGGTGGCCGTTACGGCGCCCCAGTCAATGGTGTCCGCCAGGAACGCTTCATAGTTCTGGCCCAGGGTGATAATCAGACACAGAATGAAGGCGAAAATCGGCCCCAGCGGGAAGAACCCGGAACGGTACGGCAGGTTGTTCAGATCGTGTCCCTGCATAACATAGCCGCGACGGAAGCGGTAGTGGCTGATGGCAATCCCCAGCCAGGCAATAAAGCCCGTCATACCAGAGGTGTTGAGCAGCCACAGGTAGACCGTCTGGTTACCGAACATGGAGGTCAGGAAGCACAGACCAGCAATGACCGTTGTGGCATACAGCGCGTTACGCGGCACACCACCACGAGACAGTTTTGCGAAAATACGCGGCGCTTTACCGTCACAGGCCAGGGTATAGAGCATACGGGTTGAGGCGTACATACCGGAGTTACCCGCAGAGAGCACCGCGGTCAGGATAACGGCGTTCATTACCGCCGCCGCAGAGAGCAGACCGGCATGCTGGAAGACCAGCGTGAACGGGCTGACGCTGATGTCTTTGACATCGTTGCGCAGCAGGCTTGGGTCAGTGTACGGGATAATCAGGCTGATAATCAGGATCGCGAACACATAGAACAGCAGAATACGCCAGAATACCTGACGCACCGCGCGCGGAATGTTCTTCTCCGGGTTTTCAGACTCACCGGCAGCAATACCAATCAGCTCGGTGCCCTGGAAGGAGAAGCCAACAATCATCGCCACGCCAATCATCGCCGAGAAACCACCGGCAAACGGCGCATCGCCAATCGTCCAGTTGCTCCACCCGGCCGGTTCCGCCCCTTTGAAAATACCAACGATCATCGCCACACCGACGACGATAAAGATGATGACGGTTGCCACTTTGATCAAAGAGAACCAGTATTCCGCTTCGCCAAAGCCGCGAACGGAGATGTAGTTCAGCAGGAAGATGACCGCAAGGAACAGCGCACTCCAGATCCAGCCTGGCGTGTCCGGGAACCACCAGGTCATAACCAGCTGTGCGGCGACAAGGTCAACGGCGATGGTGACCGCCCAGTTGTACCAGTAGTTCCAGCCCAGCGCGAAACCAAAGCCTTCTTCAACGTATTTCTGACCGTAGGTCGAAAACGAACCGGATACCGGCATGTACGCGGCCAGTTCGCCCAGGCTGGTCATCAGGAAGTAGACCATCAGGCCAATCAGGATATAAGAGAAAAGTGCCCCACCCGGGCCGGCTGCCGAAATGGTTGCCCCGGAGGCAACGAAAAGACCTGTACCGATTGAGCCGCCGATGGCGATCATCGTCAGGTGACGCGCCTTGAGTTCGCGGCGTAGCGCGGGCGCTTCTGTGGTTTTAGTTTCTGAAACCATGTGAAAATGCTGTCCATCTAATAAATGAGGCGCGATTGTAGCAGACGATCCGCGTTCCTTCCGGCAGAAATACTGAGTTATAAGAGAGCTTCATGACTCGGCCAGGATTATAAGTAAAGCATAATTTTTCCCTCTCCCCATTGGGGTGAGGGGCGCTTTTACATGGCGCAATAGCGCAGAAAACGCTGCAGCGAGCTGGAAAGATGTTTCTGACGATGGTGAATACACCACAACGTGCGCACCAGTTTGGGCAGCGGAAGCGGAACTTCAACCAGCGTTCCGGCCTCAAGCTGTTCAATAATGACCCGTCGTGAAAGGCAGCTGATCCCAAGGCCATGTCGCACCGCATGCTTGATCGCCTCTGAGTTGCCAAGCTCCATCCCCAGCTGGAAATGCGGCAAATGGGAGAGCAGCAGATAATCAACAATTTCCCGCGTGCCGGAGCCCTGCTCACGCAGGATCCACTGCGCCTGCGCCAGACGTTCCAGGGTTACTTCACCCTGCAATAACGACGAGGCGGGTGAGGCGAAGACCACCAGCTCATCTTCCAGCCAGGGTTCCGCAATGATATCGACGTTATGGCACGGCCCTTCGATAAGACCGATATCCACGCGAAAATCGATTACCGCGTTAATCACATCCTGACTGTTCCCCACGCTCATCTCCAGCGGCAGGGTCGGGAAATCCCGGCGATAGCGGGCGATCACTTCCGGCAAGATATAGTTCCCGATGGTGCTGCTGGCATACACGCGGATGGCACCGTTCTCTTCCCGGAAGAGTTGTTCAATTTCCGTTGCCTGTTCCAGCAGCGCCAGCGCACGGGGATAAAGCAGGCGGCCATGTTCGTTGACCACCAGCCGCTTCCCTACCCTGTCGAAGAGCTGCACGCCCAACTGGCCCTCAAGATCGGTTAACGCGGCGCTGACCGCAGACTGGGAAAGCGAAAGCATCTGCGAGGCCTGGGTCGTCGACCCGCTTTTCAGTACTTCGGCAAAAACTTCCAGCTGACGCAAAGTAATGTGCATGGTTACTTACCACTTATATAGATTGATTATAAGTATATAATCAATTTTATTTTTAAACCAGCGCGCCGTAACCTTTAGCCAGACAAAGGAGAAGGTTATGTCAGAAATCACCTTACAGCATCATCGTACATTGTGGCACTTCGTGCCGGGTCTTGCGCTCAGCGCGGTCGTCACCGGTGTGGCATTATGGGGCGGCAGCATTCCCGCCGTCGCCGGTGCCGGTTTTAGCGCCTTAACGCTGGCGATCCTGCTCGGCATGGTCGTGGGTAACACCGTTTACCCGCACATCTGGAAGTCCTGTGATGGCGGCGTTATTTTTGCCAAGCAGCATTTGCTGCGCCTCGGGATCATTCTTTACGGCTTTCGCCTCACCTTTTCACAGATTGCGGATGTCGGCATTAGCGGTATCGCCATTGACGTCCTGACCCTGACCAGCACCTTTTTACTGGCCTGCTTTATCGGGCAGAAAATCTTTGGCCTGGATAAACAGACCAGCTGGCTGATCGGTGCCGGGAGCAGTATTTGCGGTGCGGCGGCGGTACTGGCAACCGAACCTGTGGTCAAGGCGGAATCCAGCAAAGTTACGGTGGCGGTCGCGACCGTGGTGATCTTCGGTACGCTGGCTATTTTCCTCTACCCGGCCATGTATCCGCTGGTTGCCCACTGGTTTAGCCCGGAAACCTATGGCATCTACATTGGCTCAACCATGCATGAAGTGGCGCAGGTCGTGGCGGCGGGTCATGCCATTAACCCGGAAGCAGAAAACGCCGCGGTGATTGCTAAAATGCTGCGCGTCATGATGCTGGCACCCTTCCTGATTATCCTGGCCGCCCGCGTGAAACAGCTTGCGCCCGCGGGTGGTAATCAGAAGAGTAAAATCACCATACCGTGGTTTGCGATCCTGTTTATCGTGGTGGCGATTTTCAACTCCTTCCACCTGCTGCCAAAAGCGGTGGTCGATATGCTGGTGACGCTGGATACCGTGCTGCTGGCGATGGCGATGGCGGCGCTGGGGGTGACCACGCACGTCAGCGCGCTGAAAAAAGCCGGTGCGAAACCGCTGCTGATGGCGCTGGTGCTCTTCATCTGGCTGATTGTAGGTGGCGGTGCGATTAACCTCGTGGTTCACAGCCTGATGGCATAAACCACTACATCCTTCTCCTGTTAACCCGTTATGATACGCATTTCGGGTTAACAGGAGTCCCTTTATGAAATACGTTGGAGCGCACGTCAGCGCTGCCGGTGGCCTTGCGAATGCCGCCATTCGCGCCGCCGAAATTGAGGCGACCGCTTTCGCCCTGTTCACCAAAAACCAGCGCCAGTGGCGCGCCGCGCCGCTTACCGCTGACGTCATAGATGATTTCAAAGCCGCCTGTGAGAAGTACCATTACGGGCCGGGTCAAATCCTTCCCCACGACAGCTATCTGATCAACCTCGGTCATCCGGTTCAGGAAGCGCTGGAGAAGTCCCGCGAAGCGTTTCTGGATGAAGTCCAGCGCTGCGAGCAGCTTGGGCTGACGCTGCTGAACTTCCATCCGGGTAGCCATCTGATGCAAATAGACGAAGAGGCCTGCCTGGCACGCATTGCGGAGTCCATTAACATCACGCTGGATAAAACCCAGGGGGTGACCGCGGTGATCGAGAATACCGCCGGTCAGGGCAGCAACCTCGGCTTTAAGTTTGAACATCTGGCCGCCATCATTGACGGCGTGGAAGATAAATCCCGCGTGGGCGTATGTATCGATACCTGTCACGCGTTTGCAGCCGGTTACGATCTGCGTACAACCGAGGCCACGAAAAACACCTTCGATGAGTTCGAACGCGTGGTGGGCTTTAAGTATCTGCGCGGAATGCACTTAAACGATGCCAAAAGCGCCTTTGGCAGCCGCGTAGACCGTCACCACAGCCTGGGTGAAGGTAATATTGGCCATGATGCGTTCCGCTTTATCATGCAGGACGCCCGTTTCGATGGTATCCCCATGGTGCTGGAAACCATCAATCCGGATATCTGGGCGGAAGAGATCGCCTGGCTGAAGGCACAGCAGACCGCTGAACAGGCGGCATAAAAAAAGCCGGATCGCGTTAAGCGTCCGGCTTTTTTATAGGTCGGGTAAGGCGAAACCGCCACCCGACACCACTTTTAGGCTGCTTTTGCCACCGCTTCCGCTTCAGGGCGTTTCAGCACCGCGTAAGAGAGCCCCGCCACCAGCGTACCAGCAACAATCGCCAGCAGGTAACCCAGTACCGGGGTGATAGCGCCTGGGATCAGCAGAACGAACAGACCACCGTGCGGTGCCATCAGCTTCGCGCCAATCGCCATTGAGATAGCCCCGGTCACCGCGCCGCCAACGATACAGCAAGGCAGAACACGCATTGGGTCACGGGCAGCGAACGGAATCGCCCCTTCGGTGATAAAGCACAGGCCCAGTACCAGCGCTGCTTTGCCGCCTTCCTGCTGCGCTTTGTCGAATTTACGACGCGCAATAATCGTTGCCAGGCCGAGCGCCAGCGGTGGCACCATACCGGCCGCCATAATGGCCGCCATTGGCGCGTAGGTCTGGGTACTCAGCAGGCCCACACCGAATGCATAGGCCGCTTTGTTTACCGGACCACCCATGTCGGTACACATCATGCCACCGAGGATAGCACCCAACAGCACCGCGTTTGCCGTGCCCATGGTTTGCAGCCAGTGGGTCAGACCCGCCAGGATACCCGCCACCGGCTTACCAATCAGGTAAATCATCGCCAGACCGACCACCAGGCTTGAAATCAGCGGAATGATCAGAATCGGTTTCAGGGCTTCCATACTTTGCGGCAGCTTCAGCTTTGAGCTGATAAGCTTCGCGACGTAACCCGCCAGGAAACCAGCAATGATACCGCCAATAAAGCCGGAACCGGTGCTCACGGCCAGCATACCGCCGATAAGACCCGGCGTCAGGCCCGGACGGTCAGCGATGGAGAAGGCGATAAAGCCTGCCAGCACCGGCACCATCAGCGCGAACGCGGAGCCGCCACCAATCTGCATTAACGCCGCAGCCAGCGTCCCTTCTTCTTTAAATGCGGTGATACCAAACGCGAATGACAGTGCGATACACAGACCGCCCGCCACCACCATCGGCAGCATATAAGACACACCGGTCAGCAGGTGACGATAGGCGCCCGCGGATTCTTTTTTCCCTTCGGTAGCCGGTTTAGCCGCACCGGTTGCCTGATAAGGCTGGGCTTCCACCAGCGCTTTATCAAACTCCTGCGCGGTCTTTTTCAGCGCCAGGCCGGTAGAGGTGCGGTACATCGGTTTACCTGCGAATTTCGCCAGATCCACTTCGATATCCGCCGCAACGATCACCAGATCGGCTTCCGCCACTTCTTCCGGGGTGATGGCATTGCCCGCCCCCACCGAGCCACGGGTTTCAACTTTTACCCACCAGCCGCGTTTTTTCGCTTCGGTTTCAATCGCTTCAGCCGCCATAAAGGTATGCGCGACGCCCGTCGGACAAGCTGTCACCGCCACAATGCGTTTCGGGCCCGTGGCAGCAACCGGTGCTGCCGCAGCCGGTGCGCTGTAGACAGACGCGTGGCCTTTCGCTTCGCTCAGGAACAGTTCCGGATGTGCCACCGCGCGATTAATATCGCCCAGCCACACTTTTTTGCCGTTCAGCGCGCTGTCAGCCGGGACCTTATCACCCAGCACAATCGCCAGTTCAGCGTCGCCCGGGTTATCGGTCATTTCCAGATGTGCTTTGTTCGCCGCCGCTCCCAGCAGGGTCTTCGCCATATAGGCGCGAGCCTGTCCGAGACCGGAGTCAATAATCAGCAGCGTTTTCATTATTCCTCTCCTGCTGTTAGTTAAAAGGTTTTAAGTCAACGCGCGCCATCATCGCGGCTAACTGGGTACGATCGGTAATGCCGACATTGCTCTGACTCACGGCCAGGGCTGCAACGGCGGTGGCAAGACGTAAAGTATGTTCACTGGATTCGCGCATCAGCAGGCCATAGATCAGACCGCCAACCATCGAATCCCCGGCGCCAACGGTGCTGACAACGTCAACCGACGGCGGTTTGGCGATCCATTCGCCAGACGCGTTAACCCACAACGCCCCTTCTGCACCAAGCGAAATCACCACGTGAGCGATACCCTGCTCGCGCAGCGCATGGGCAGCGTCAATCACATCTTTTAATTCTGGCAGCTTCCGGCCAGCCCAGATCTCCAGTTCACGGCGATTAGGCTTCACCAGCCACGGGGACGCTTTCAGGCCGGCGACCAGCGCATCACGGCTGCTGTCAAAGATGATGCACGGGCACTGGCTGCGCAGGCGCGTCATCCAGTCGGTGAAGGCTTCCGGGCTTACGCCAGATGGCAGACTGCCGCTGACGCACACCATGTCGAACTGGCCCAGCCAGGTCAGAGAATCGTTAACAAAACGCTCCCAGTCAGACGGCGTCACTTCAAAGCCAGAGAAATTCAGATCGGTCACTTCCCCGTCTTTCTCCGTCAGTTTGACGTTGATACGGGTACGGCCCTGAACGACCTGGAAACGGTTAGCAATGCCCAGCTCGCTGAACAGCTGCTGGAAACCATCCTGGTTATCTTTACCGAGGAATCCCCCCACGGTGACATCGATACCGAGATCCTTGAGCACTTTCGCGACGTTAATCCCTTTGCCCGCAGCATGCAGGCCAGTGGTACGCACGAGGTTTACTTCGCCGCGCTCAATCTCCGGGCAAAACCCCACCAGGTCATAAGCCGGGTTCAGCGTAATAGTCGCAACACGTCTGCTCATTATGCGCCCTCCCCCAGACCCGCCGCGATGGCATCGCCAATCGCTTTCAGCGCCTGTTCAGCATCCGCACCCTGCGCGGTGAAACGCAGACGGTGACCCTTCTTCACGCCCAGCGCGACAACTTTCATCAGACTACGACCATTGGCCGCTTTGCCCGTGCCATCCAGGTTAGCCACGGTGATCTCACTTTCAAATTGTTTAATGGTATTCACCAGCATGGTGCCCGGACGGGCATGCAGGCCGTGCTCGTTACGCACAACGAACTCTGCGCTCAGCACGTCATCCGTCAGCGCATCATCACTGGTCAGCAGAGCCAGCACGGTGGCGGCATCCGCGTTCAGCAGTTTTTCAGCTTTGTTGTTCAGCAGCAGATCGCCCAGACGCTTCAGCACGGCAACCGGCTGGCCATCGGTCATGGCGACGGTCACCAGCAGTGCAGCGCTTTCACCGTCTACGTCAAAGGCGTTTGCGGCACGGCTCACCGCGATAGCGCTCCGCAGGTTGCCTTCAGCACTGTCGTTCAGCCAGATACCCTGGCCCAGATTGAGAGGCTTATCGTTAATGACGCGGGTGACAAAGGTAGCGTCTGCTGCCCCGGCTTCTTTCAGGCGTCCGGCATTCAGGGCCTGCAGCGTCACCAGATCGGTCGCGGCAACGTCCAGCGTCAGCGTGTCGTTATCCAGTTTCAGCGCTTCGCTCTGTTTTTCGCCCATCAGCAGAGCGCGCAGCTCTTCAGCGGTGGTGGCAGATTTCAACTGCTCGGCCACGGCGTCATCGCTCAGCACATGCGTCAGCTGACGCAGCAAACCTAAGTGCTCGTCGCTGCTGGCCGCGATACCGATGGCCACGTAAGCCACCTGCCCCTCGCCCCACACAACGCCCTGCGGGAACTGATAAACCTTAACGCCGGTTTTCAGCACCTGATCGCGGGTGTCTGTGGTGCCGTGCGGAATGGCGATGCCATTGCCGAGGAAGGTCGAGGTCTGCTGCTCACGCGCCAGCATGCCATTGACGTAGCCTTCAGCCACATTGCCGGCCTGCACAAGGGCAGCGGCAACCTGACGAATGGCCTCTTCTTTGTTCCCGGCCTGAGCGCCCGGGTGGATATCCTGTACAGATAACTGGAACATGGTTCTCCTCTCCTGCTGAAAGTGAATCGTTTCAGCTTCACTGAGAAAAAATGCGCTAGCCTGCTCCGTTTGTTAAAACAAGATAGCGCTGAAACGTTTCAAAAAGTCTTGCGCTTTCTGCAAGACGTTGCAAGGAAAGTTACATTTCTGATTGCAGAATTTAGAGATGCAGCACATTTCTTCCTCGTTCAGCTGAATTTTGCTGACGGTCAGCAAATCAGTTTCAGCTAAGGTCAGCTGCACGCGAATATGAAATGCCATTTTGATTATTCGTGGCGAAATTGACCTCACCCTCTGTTTATTTTCTGACTCGCGACGTACACTCCGCGTCTCCTGGAAACTCACCGACTGTGAAACATGCATAACACGCCCGCCGCCGTCTCACCGAAGCCCTTTGATTTCACCTCAACGGCATTTTTAATTGTTGCCTTCCTGACCGGCATCGCCGGTGCGCTGCAGACCCCTACGCTGAGCCTGTTCCTGACCAATGAAGTCCATGCGCGTCCGGCGATGGTGGGCTTCTTCTTTACCGGAAGCGCCATTATCGGCATCCTGGTGAGCCAGTTTCTGGCGGGGCGTTCAGATAAAAAAGGCGATCGTAAAAGCCTGATCGTCTTTTGCTGTCTGCTGGGGGTGTTCGCCTGCGTCCTGTTTGCCTGGAACCGCAACTATTTTGTTCTGCTGTTTATCGGGGTGTTTCTGAGCAGTTTCGGTTCAACGGCGAATCCGCAGATGTTCGCCCTTGCCCGTGAGCATGCCGACCATACCGGGCGAGAAGCGGTGATGTTCAGCTCTATTCTGCGTGCGCAAGTATCGCTGGCGTGGGTTATTGGCCCGCCGCTGGCTTACGCGCTGGCGATGGGGTTTGGCTTTACGGTGATGTACCTGAGTGCGGCAGTGGCCTTTGTGGTGTGTGGCGCCATGGTGTGGTTCTTTCTGCCGTCGATGCGTAAAGAGCCAAAAGTGGCAACAGGCGTGCTGGAAGCACCGCGTCGTAACCGTCGTGACGCCCTGCTCCTCTTTATTATCTGTACGCTGATGTGGGGCACAAACAGCCTGTATATCATTAATATGCCGCTGTTTATTATTGATGAATTGCATCTGCCCGAGAAGCTTGCTGGCATCATGATGGGGACCGCGGCCGGGCTTGAAATTCCCACCATGCTGATTGCTGGCTATTACGCGAAGCGTTTCGGGAAACGTTTTCTGATGCGTATCGCCGCCGTCGCCGGGCTACTGTTCTATGTCGGAATGCTGACGGTACATACGCCGGGACTGCTGCTCGCTTTACAGCTGCTGAACGCCATCTATATCGGCATACTCGCCGGAATTGGCATGCTCTATTTCCAGGATCTGATGCCGGGCCAGGCTGGCTCCGCCACCACCCTTTATACTAATACCACCCGCGTGGGCTGGATTATCGCAGGCTCAATGGCCGGCGTGGTGGCTGAAATCTGGAACTATCATACGGTGTTCTGGATTGCGCTGGTGATGTGCACCCTGACGATAGCGTGCCTGACAAGAATTAAAGACGTTTAAGGTGCGGTGAGCGCTTCCAGGTTAAGCAGGTACGTCATCGCCTGCGTGCGCGTGTTGCCGCACATCTCTGCGGAGGGCTGCAGCCCGGAGCAGACCTTCGGGCGCAGAGGCGAGCCAAAGATCATGCACAGGTTGGTTTCAGAGAGCTGAACGCAGCGGGTATTCGCAGGCTTGCCCTCCGGCATTCCTGGAATGGGGCTGGAAATGGACGGTGCGGTACAGCACGCGCCGCAATCGGGACGACAATCCATAAATGCTCTCTATCGGTGAAAGACCCGCGCAATCGGGTATCGGGCGCACAGTAACACCTTTTGTGTATTGATAGCAAAAGCCACGAATTCCGCTTGCCTGAAAGGCCGCGCACGAGTAATTTGGCGCGATATTTTTTACCTCCCGTAGACAGGATTACTGCAATGCCAAGAGCGAACGAAATTAAGAAAGGTATGGTACTGAATTACAACGGCAAACTGCTGATTGTGAAAGATATCGATATTCAGGCCCCGAGCGCCCGTGGTGCAGCAACGCTGTACAAAATGCGTTTCGCCGATGTACGTACCGGCCTTAAAGTGGAAGAACGTTTTAAAGGTGATGATATCGTTGATACCGTCACTCTGACCCGTCGCTATGTTGATTTTTCCTATATCGACGGCAACGAGTATGTATTCATGGATAAAGAAGATTACACCCCGTACATCTTCACCAAAGATCAGATTGAAGAAGAGCTGCTGTTCATTCCTGAAGGCGGTATGCCGGATATGCAGGTTCTTACCTGGGACGGCGTGCTGCTGGCACTGGAACTGCCGCAGACGGTTGATCTGGAAATCGTTGAAACGGCACCGGGCATCAAAGGCGCGTCCGCCAGTGCGCGTAACAAACCCGCGACGCTGACCACCGGTCTGGTGGTGCAGGTACCTGAATACCTGTCCGCGGGTGAGAAAATCCGCATCCATATCGAAGAAAAACGCTATATGGGTCGTGCTGACTGAGTGCGGCTTTTGTCGGGTGGCGGCTTCGCCTTACCCGATCTACAAAAACACAAAAACCGGCTCTCAGGCCGGTTTTTTGTAGGCCGGTAAGCGTAGCGCCATCGGGCAACAGCACTTACAGAAGCTCAGGATACTTCGTCATCTTCAGCGCCAGCTCTACGCCGCGCACTTCTGCCATCCCTTTCAGGCGGCCAATCGCCGAATAGCCCGGGTTCGTTTTCTTACGCAGATCGTCCAGCATCTGGTGTCCGTGATCCGGGCGGAACGGAATAGGACGTAAATCGCCAGCCTGTTTACGACGTGCCTCTTCCGCCAGAATGGCATCCACCACCGCCACCATATTCACATCACCGCTCAGGTGCGCCGCTTCGTGGAAGGTTTTCGGGTTCTCTTCACGGCAGGTCGCACGCAGATGCGTGAAGTGAATACGATCGCCAAAGGTTTCAATCATCCGCACAAGGTCATTATCCGCACGCACGCCGTACGAGCCCGTGCACATGGTAAAGCCGTTATAGATGCTATCGACCGTCTCTTTCAGCCACTGCATATCTTCAATGGTTGAGACGATACGCGGCAGGCCGAGGATGGGACGCGGAGGATCGTCCGGATGTACGGCCAGACGCACGCCCGCCACTTCCGCGACCGGCACAATCGCGCGCAGGAAGTACGCCATGTTTTCGCGCAGCTGATTTTTATCAATGCCGCCGTACTCTGCCAGACGGGCGCGGAACTGATCCAGCGTGTAGCCCTCTTCTGCACCCGGCAGGCCCGCGATGATATTGCGGGTCAGCTTCTCTATGTCTGCTTCACTTGCTGCGTTAAACCATTCGCGGGCCTGCTGCTGCTCGTCGGCCGTGTAATCGGCTTCCGCGCCAGGGCGTTTCAGAATGTGTAACTCAAATGCCGCGAAGGCGATCTGATCAAAACGCAACGCTCGTGAACCGTCTGGCAGCTGATACTCGAGATCAGTACGCGTCCAGTCAAGAACAGGCATGAAGTTATAGCAAACGGTATCGATGCCGCAGGCCGCCAGGTTGCGGATGCTCTGCTGATAGTTAGCAATCCAGGTCTGATACTCCCCAGAATGGGTTTTGATATCTTCGTGAACGGGAATACTTTCCACGACAGACCAGGTTAAGCCTTTTTCTGCCAGCAGCGCCTGACGCTGTTGAATCTCCTCTACCGGCCACACCTGGCCATTCGGAATATGATGCAGCGCCGTGACGACACCCGTTGCGCCAGCCTGACGCACATCATCTAGAGAAACTGGATCGTTCGGCCCGTACCAACGCCAGGTTTGTTCCATTGCCCACCCTCCAAAGTTGTTATACCAATATATGTTACTGCGATGACGACTACCATACATGTTTAATGAAGGGGGTCAATACAGCGCCACAGATTGATTGATCGAACTCACAGAACGGCGATATTTACGGCTTACCAATTCTATTTGTTGTCACATAACTTTACACTGGCATTGTTAATTAATGGTTAATCAGGTGTGTATTTCATGAAGACAATTGCCTCCACCTCGCTTCCTGCCCATGTTCAGCAGCCGCGCTACGATCGCTCGCTTCTGCGCTCGCGCATCGTTCACTTCGGCTTTGGTGCTTTTCACCGTGCGCATCAGGCGTTATTAACCCATCGGGTGCTGAATGCCAAAGGAGGCGACTGGGGCATTTGTGAGATCAGCCTGTTCAGCGGCGATGTGTTGATGAGCCAGCTGCGGGCGCAGGATCACCTCTTCACCGTGCTGGAGAAAGGCGCGGAGGGCAACCAGCCGATTATCACTGGAGCCGTGCATGAATGCCTGAACGCAAAACTGGACTCGCTGGCCGCCATCATTGAGAAATTTTGCGAGCCGCAGGTGGCAATTGTTTCCCTCACCATTACTGAGAAAGGCTATTGCATCGACCCCGCAACCGGGAAACTCGATTTGCAAAACACCCGGATCGTTCACGATCTGGAAAACCCGACGGAGCCCCATTCCGCCCCAGGGATCATCGTCGAAGCGCTCCACCGCCGCCGTGAACGCGGCTTACCCGCCTTTACGGTGCTTTCCTGCGATAACATCCCGGATAACGGCCACGTGGTGAAAAATGCCGTGCTCGGCATGGCGCAGAAACGCTCTGAAGACCTGGCCGGATGGATTGATACCCATGTGAGTTTCCCGGGCACAATGGTTGACAGGATTGTGCCCGCCGCCACCGATGCCTCGCTGGCGGAGGTCGCGCAGGAACTCGGTGTGGAAGATCCGTGCGCCATCAGCTGCGAGCCCTTTATTCAGTGGGTCGTGGAAGATAACTTTGTCGCCGGACGCCCGGAGTGGGAAGTGGCAGGCGTGCAGATGGTGCAGGACGTTCTGCCGTGGGAACAGATGAAATTACGTATGCTGAACGGCAGCCACTCCTTCCTGGCGTATCTGGGCTATCTCGCCGGGTATGCGCACATTAATGAATGTATGGAGGATGAGGCGTTTCGTCAGGCCGCGCGGCGTTTAATGCTGGATGAACAGGCCCCTACGCTGCGTATCACCGACGTTGATCTGACGGCTTACGCCGACAGCCTGCTCGACCGTTTTGCCAACCCGGCACTGCAGCACCGTACCTGGCAAATTGCGATGGACGGCAGTCAAAAGCTGCCCCAACGCATGCTGGATGGGATCCGTATTCATCTGGAGCGTCAAAGTGCGTGGCCACTGCTGGCGCTGGGTGTGGCGGGCTGGATCCGCTACGTCAGCGGTACAGATGAACAAGGCAATACGATTGATGTCCGCGATCCGCTCAGCGACAAAATCCGTGCGAAGGTTGAAGCCAGCAATGACGCAAACCGCGTAAACGCTCTGCTGACGCTGAGCGAAGTCTTTGGTCACGATCTCGCGCAAAACCACGTTTTTGTCGAGTCGGTGAACCAGGCATACCAACGTATTGCCCGCCGCGGGGCGCGCCAGGCTGTTATCGAAACGTTAAATCTTTAACGTTTATTGCGCTTAAGGCGAACGGACATGCGCTCCGTTTGCCCTTTCTCTTCTCATTGCGCCCTTTTTTCGTCAGGATGAGAGATAATTGTTACATCATCACAATTATCTACCGGAGCGCACGTGACCAGGACCAACCTTATTACCGGTTTTCTCGGTAGCGGGAAAACCACCTCAATTCTCAACCTGCTGGCCAATAAAGATCCGGCAGAAAAATGGGCCGTGCTGGTCAACGAATTCGGCGAAGTGGGTATTGATGGCGCGTTACTGTCTGACTGCGGCGCCATGATCAAAGAGATCCCAGGCGGATGCATGTGCTGTGTAAACGGCCTGCCCATGCAGGTGGGGCTGAATACGCTGCTGCGTCAGGGTAAACCCGACCGCCTGCTGATTGAACCGACGGGGCTTGGTCACCCGAAGCAAATTCTTGATTTACTCACCGCGCCGGTTTACGAGCCGTGGATAGACTTACGCGCCACGCTTTGCCTGCTCGACCCGCGACAGCTGCTGGATGAAAAAGCGGTGGCCAACGACAACTTCCGCGATCAGCTCGCCTGCGCAGATATTATCGTCGCAAATAAAGAAGATCGGGCTACGGCTGAAAGCCAGGCGGCATTCGATGCCTGGTGGCAACATTTCGGGGGCAACCGTCAGCGGGTGCAAACCACTCAGGGGAAGATAGATGTCGCCCTGCTCGACCTGCCTCGCCTGAACCTCACCGAGCTGCCAGCCAGTGCGGAGCATGCGCATAGTCATCCCGCAAAGCAGGGTCTGGCGGCGTTGAGCCTGCCGGAACACCAGCGCTGGCGACGTAATCTCAACAGCGGTCAGGGTCATCAGGCCTGCGGGTGGATCTTTGATGCCGACACCGTTTTCGACACCATAGGCGTGCTTGAGTGGGCAAGACTGGCGCCGGTCGATCGCGTTAAGGGGATTATGCGCACCCCCGACGGCCTGGTGCGCATCAACCGTCAGGGTGAAGATTTCTTTATTGAAACGCAGAATGTTGCGCCCCCGGATAGCCGAATAGAGTTAATTAGTGCGGTTAACGCCGACTGGAATGCCCTGCAGTCCAGCCTGTTGAAGCTTCGTTTAAGTTCGGGCGGCTAACGTTGCCCCTGATTTCCCTGTATGCTGAATGTTATGACAACTCGAATTCCCCTGATTTTGCTGCTCAATGTCGCCGGACTGGCGCTCTTTTTCTCCTGGTATATCCCGGTGGATCACGGTTTCTGGTTTCCGCTGGATTCTGCCATCTTCCATTTCTTTAACCAGGCTCTGGTGAAGAGTGATGCCTTCCTGTGGCTGGTGGCGATTACCAACAACCGCGCGTTTGACGGCTGTTCGCTGGTGGCGATGGGCTGCCTGATGCTCTCTTTCTGGCTGAAAGAGGACAAAACCGGGCGTCGCCGCATTATGATTATTGGTCTGATGATGCTGCTGCTGGCTGTCGCCATTAACCAACTTGCTACGGCTATTATTCCGGTCAAGCGCTCAAGCCCAACGCTGTTCTTTACCAATATTTATCGCGTCAGCGAATTGCTGCATATTCCAACGAAAGATGCCTCGAAGGCCAGTTTCCCTGGCGATCACGGCATGATGCTGCTTATTTTTTGTGCAGTCATGCTGCGCTATTTCGGCAGGAAGGCGTTCGCCATAGCCCTGATTATTTTTGTGGTTTTCGCCTTCCCTCGCGTAATGATTGGCGCACACTGGTTCACCGATATTGCCGTGGGCTCGCTCTCTGTTGCGCTGGTCGCGTTACCGTGGTGTCTGATGACACCGCTGAGCGACCGGATAATAGCCCTGTTTGATCGCTATCTGCCGGGTAAAAAGCAACAAGCATTAAACAAATAATTAACCAAAATTAACGTCCGCTATCAGGGATCATTGCGATCCCTGATAGATCTCCCGCCACGATCGTTTCGCACTGTCATCTTCCCGTCATCTCTTTCATGATAAAAATGAATCAATTGCGTGATAAAGCGCCGGATCTGACTGCATTTTAAGCAATGCCGGATTTTTACTTTCTGTATCACAATTTCTTATAAAAAAAAGGCTTTTTTTACTCGCAATAGCCCTGGCAATCGGTTAATCTCGAACTCGTTTTGCCCCATAGAGATAATTATTTCCTTGGTGAATAAATTTGTGCGCTGCGCCACAAATGTGACCAGAAAGAATTGTCTCATTGTGAACAGATAATTAGTCTCGTCACGTTTGGCATTTTTATAACGATATTTGTCGTTAAGGACTTCAAGGGAAAATAAACAAAATGGTCAAATCTCAACCGATTTTGAGATATATCTTGCGGGGGATCCCGGCGATAGCAGTTGCGGTACTGTTGTCTGCATGTAGTACATCGAACACCGCAAAGAACATGCATCCTGAGACGCGTGTTGTGGGAATGGAAGATTCCTCGTCACTGCAAGCCTCTCAGGATGAATTTGAAAATATGGTACGTAATCTGGACGTGAAGTCCCGTATTATGGACCAGTATGCTGACTGGAAAGGCGTGCGTTATCGTCTGGGCGGCAGCACCAAAAAAGGTATCGATTGTTCCAGCTTTGTACAGCGTACCTTCCGTGAGCAGTTTGGGTTAGACCTGCCGCGTTCAACTTACGAACAGCAGGAAGTGGGCAAGTCGATTTCACGTACAAAACTGCGCACCGGTGATTTAGTTCTGTTCCGTGCCGGTTCAACGGGTCGACATGTCGGCATCTATATTGGTAATGACCAGTTTGTGCATGCCTCCACCAGCAGCGGTGTGACCATTTCCAGCATGAACGAGCCATACTGGAAGAAGCGCTACAACGAAGCGCGTCGCGTACTGACCCGCAGTTAATATGATGATTGTATCGTTGGTTATCCCTTGGCTGGCGATATGATGAAAAAAAGACACTGCTTCGGCGGTGTTTTTTTTTTGCCCGTTACACTGAATACATCCAGCGGCAATTCAGGAATCACGACGTCTATGTTCACCCGCTACTTTTCCAGTCATCGCAAGATACTTTTCCTCAGTATTATTACAGGTCTGGTCACTGCCCTGCTTTTGGGTTCATTGCAATTTTTCTGGAGTTACCACAAGCGGGAAGTCCGGTTCGACACCCTGATTACCGATGTGAGCCTCTACATGGAGAGCTATTTCGAAGAGTTGAAAACCTCTATCGATGTTCTTCAGCCCCTCACGCTGAACAGCTGCCATGACGTCAATGCCGAGCTGACGTCGCGCGCGGCCTTCAGCCTCAATGTGCGCGCGTTCTTGCTGGTCAGGGACAAAATCGCCTTCTGCTCGTCGGCCACCGGGCCGATGGATACGCCGATGGAAGCTCTAATACCTGAGCTGCACATCAACAAGAAGATTGATATGGCATTACTGCCGGGCACGCCTATGCTGCCGAATAAACCCGCCATTGCCATCTGGTACCGAAACCCTCTGGTTAAAGACGGCGGGGTGTTTACGTCAGTTAATCTCAATCTGACCCCGTACCTGCTTTATACCGCGCGCCAGGACGACTTCGCAGGGATTGCCATCATCATCGGGGATATGGCGCTGTCCACCATGTCCAGTACCCTGGTCAGGGCGCAGGATTTACATGCCGTGCCCGAGCGTACCGCCACGCTTAAGGCCGTGCCGCTGACCATTAAGCTTTACGCTGAAAAGTGGACAAGCGACGAAATCCTCTACGCCCTCTTCTTTGGGCTGGTGTGCGGTATTGCGGCAGGATCGCTGAATTTCTATATCCTCACCATCCGCGTTAATCCCGGCAAAGAGATCCTCAGCGCTATTAAGCGCGGCCAGTTTTATGTGGTCTATCAGCCCGTGGTGGATGCAAAAGATCTGAAAATGCGGGGGGTTGAGGTCCTGATGCGCTGGAAGCACCCCACCATGGGTGAGATCCCCCCTGATGCGTTTATCAATTTTGCTGAAGCGCAGCAGCTGATTGTTCCGCTCACGCTGCATCTGTTTGACCTTATCATTCACGATGCACCGGTATTACAGACCCAACTGCCGCCGGGCGCAAAACTCGGTATCAACATTGCGCCGGGGCATCTGCACGCCGACAGCTTTAAAGATGATATGCGCACCTTTAAAGAGTTACTGCCGCCGGATCACTTCCAGTTGGTGCTGGAAATTACCGAGCGCGACATGCTCAACCACCGTGAAGCCAACAACCTGTTCGAATGGCTGCACAACGAAGGGTTTGAGATAGCGATCGATGATTTTGGAACCGGCCACAGTGCGCTGATCTATCTTGAACATTTCACCATGGATTACATCAAAATCGACCGGGGTTTTGTTAACGCCATCGGGACAGAAACCGTCACCTCACCGGTACTTGATGCCGTACTGATGCTGGCAAGACGGCTGAACATGTCCACCGTCGCAGAGGGCGTGGAAACGCCGGAACAGGCGGCCTGGCTGCGCGAACATGGCGTTAACTTCCTGCAGGGATACTGGATTAGCCGTCCGATGCCGCTGGAGCAGTTCCGTGAGTGGCGGCCCGACCTGACGCACGCTGGCGAATAATTTCACATTGCCCGTGACGTCACTTATTATTCAGCTTAACTGAGCCGGTCTGTTAAAGAGGGAGCTGTCGCGAGATGTTTATGCGCTTCATACTGTTGCTGTTGGCACTTACGGCCCTGTCCAGCCAGGCGCAAACCATCAAAGAAGACGTTGCGTTTGCCGTGATTGGTGAACCGAAATACGCGGTGAATTTCACCCATTATGATTACGTCAACCCTGCCGCGCCGAAAGGCGGGAATGTGACGCTCTCCGCCACCGGCACGTTCGATAACTTCAACCGCTTTGCCCTGCGCGGTGTGGCCGCGGCGCGCACAGAAGCTCTCTACGATACCCTGTTTGTCACCTCTGATGATGAGCCCGGAAGCTACTATCCCATGATCGCCGAAAACGTGCGGTATGCGGATAATTTTGCCTGGGCGGAAATTTCGCTTAACCCGCGGGCGCGTTTTCATGACGGTTCGCCGGTCAGGGCAAGCGATGTCGCCTTTACGTTTCATAAATTTATGACTGAAGGCGTTCCTCAGTTCCGTATTGTCTACAAAGGCGCGTCGGTCAGGGCCATCGCACCGCTCACCGTGCGCATTGAGCTGAGCGAGCCGAATAAAGAGAATATGCTGAGCCTGTTCTCCCTGCCCGTAATGCCTGAATCGTTCTGGAAAGCCCATAAGCTGAGCGACCCGCTCTCCACACCGCCGCTGGCAGGAGGCCCGTACCGCATCACCGACTGGCGCATGGGGCAGTATGTGGTCTACTCCCGTGTAAAAGACTACTGGGCCGCCAACCTGCCGGTAAACCGGGGGCGCTGGAATTTCGACACCCTTCGCTATGATTACTACCTGGACGATAACGTGGCTTTTGAGGCCTTTAAGGCCGGAGCCTTCGATTTACGCCTGGAGAGCAGCGCTAAAAACTGGGCTACGCGCTATATCGGTAAAAACTTTGCCAAAGGCTTCATCGTCAAGGACGAGCAAAAAAATAGCTCTGCCCAAGACACGCGCTGGCTGGCGTTTAATATTCAGCGTCCGGTATTTAACGACCGCCGGGTACGTCAGGCCATTACCCTGGCCTTTGACTTTGAGTGGATGAACAAGGCGCTGTTTTATGGCGCCTACAGCCGCGCTAACAGCTATTTTCAGAATACCGAATACGCGGCGCGCGCTTACCCCAATGCCGACGAGTTGACGCTGCTGGCCCCCTTCAAAGCACAATTGCCGCCGGAAGTGTTTACCACCGTGTTTGATCCCCCCACCTCCGATGGCAACGGCTTTGATCGTGACAATTTGCTGAAAGCCAGCAAACTGCTGGATGAGGCCGGTTGGGTCCTGAAAAATCAAAAACGGGTCAATGCCCAAACGGGAAAACCGTTGAGCTTCGAGCTACTGATCGCGTCAGGGGCAAACGATCAGTGGGTTTTGCCGTTTAAGCACAACCTGGCCCGGCTGGGGATCACAATGAACATACGCCAGGTGGATATCGCCCAGCTGACCAACCGCAAGCGCAGCCGGGATTACGATATGATGCAGAGCCTGTGGCCCGCGCAGCCCTGGCCAAGCTCCGACCTGCAGATTTCCTGGGCGTCCAGTTACATCGACTCCTCGTACAATGCGCCGGGGGTAAAAAGCCCGGTCGTTGACGCGCTAATTGCAAAGATCGTGGCGGCACAGGGCGATAAACAGAAGCTCCTGCCATTAGGACGCGCCCTCGACAGAGTGTTAACCTGGAACTACTACATGCTGCCCATGTGGTATATGGGTGAAGATCGTCTTGCCCGCTGGGACAAGTTTTCGCTGCCTGCCGTGCGCCCGATCTATTCGCTGGGCTTCGATACCTGGTGGTATGACGTTAACAAAGCTGCCAGACTCCCAGCTGAGCGGCGATAAGGAATCATCATGGGTGCGTATCTAATCCGCCGTCTCCTGCTGATCATCCCAACCCTGTGGGCCATCATCACCATTAACTTCTTTATTGTGCAAATCGCCCCCGGTGGGCCGGTCGATCAGGCGATTGCGGCCATTGAATTTGGCACCAGCGGCGGGATGCCCGGCGGTGGCGGAGAAGGAATGGGCGCAAGCCATGCCAAAACGGGCGTGGGGAATATCAGCGAAAGCCATTATCGCGGCGGCCGCGGGCTGGATCCGGAGGTGATTGCCGAGATCACCCATCGCTATGGTTTTGATAAACCGATTCACGAGCGCTATTTCAAAATGCTGTGGGATTACGTCCGGTTTGATTTTGGTGATAGCCTGTTCCGCAGTGCCTCGGTCTTAACCCTGATCAAACAAAGCCTGCCGGTGTCGATCACCCTGGGACTGTGGGGAACGCTGATTATCTACCTGGTTTCCATTCCGCTTGGGATCCGTAAAGCGGTCTACAACGGCAGCCGTTTTGATATCTGGAGCAGCACGTTCATTATCATCGGCTATGCCATTCCGGCGTTTCTGTTCGCTGTGCTGCTGATTGTCTTTTTTGCCGGCGGCAGCTATTTCGATCTCTTCCCGCTGCGGGGGCTGGTATCCGCCGATTTCAGCACCCTGCCGTGGTATCAGAAAATCACCGACTATCTCTGGCATATCACGCTGCCGGTGCTGGCAACGGTGATTGGCGGATTTGCCGCCCTGACCATGCTGACCAAAAACGCCTTTCTTGATGAAATCCGCAAACAATATGTCGTCACCGCCCGCGCGAAGGGCGTGGGTGAAAAACAGATCATGTGGAAGCACGTGTTCCGCAACGCCATGCTGCTGGTGATTGCCGGATTTCCTGCCACGTTCATCAGTATGTTTTTTACCGGTTCGCTGCTTATTGAGGTGATGTTCTCGCTTAACGGTCTGGGGCTATTGGGTTATGAAGCCACCGTGTCGCGGGATTATCCGGTGATGTTTGGCACACTCTACATTTTTACCCTGATTGGCCTGCTGCTGAATATCGTCAGTGATATCAGCTATACGCTGGTCGATCCCCGAATCGATTTTGAGGGCCGATGATGCCGCGTTTAAGCCCCGTCAATCAGGCCCGCTGGGCCCGTTTTCGCCACAACCGTCGTGGCTACTGGTCGTTATGGATTTTTGCCGTCCTGTTTGTGTTAAGCCTGTGCTCAGAGCTGATTGCCAACGATAAACCCCTGCTGGTGCATTTCAACGACCGCTGGTATGTGCCCGTGCTTAATAACTACAGTGAAAGTGACTTTGGCGGCCCATTTGCAACACCGGCGGAGTATCAGGATCCGTGGCTGCGCCAGCAGATTGATCAACACGGCTGGGCACTGTGGGCCCCGATCCGTTTTGGCGCCAACAGTATCAATTTCGCCACCACGACCCCCTTCCCTTCTCCCCCGTCCACGCAAAACTGGCTGGGAACGGATGCCAACGGTGGCGACGTGCTGGCGCGCATCCTCTACGGTACCCGAATCTCGATCCTCTTTGGGCTGATGCTGACGCTCTTCTCCAGCGTGATGGGCGTGGTGGCAGGTGCCGTCCAGGGCTACTATGGCGGTAAAATTGACCTCTGGGGTCAGCGCGTGATTGAGGTGTGGTCAGGTATGCCAACGCTGTTTCTGATCATCCTGCTGTCGAGCGTGGTGCAGCCAAACTTCTGGTGGCTGCTGGGGATCACCGTATTGTTTGGCTGGATGGCGCTGGTGGGCGTCGTGCGCGCAGAATTTCTGCGCACCCGTAATTTTGACTATATTCGTGCCGCACAGGCACTGGGCGTGAGCGACAGCGGGATCATCTTCCGCCATATGCTGCCGAACGCCGTGGTGGCGACACTGACCTTTCTGCCGTTTATTTTGTGCAGCTCCATCACCACCCTCACCTCGCTCGATTTTCTGGGCTTCGGGCTACCGCTCGGTTCCCCCTCGCTCGGCGAGCTGTTGCTGCAGGGCAAAAACAACCTGCAGGCACCGTGGCTGGGCATTACAGCCTTTCTTTCCGTGGCGGTACTGCTTTCGCTGCTGATTTTTATTGGCGAAGCCGTGCGCGACGCCTTCGATCCCAACAAGGCGGTGTAACATGACGCAGCCCCTTCTCAGTATCGAGAATCTGTCGATTGCCTTTTCGAAACAGGGTGAGACGCGCACCGTGGTCAGCGATCTGTCGCTGCAGATCCAGCGTGGCGAAACGCTGGCACTGGTGGGGGAATCCGGCTCCGGCAAGAGCGTCTCGGCACTCTCCATACTGCGCCTGCTCCCGTCTCCGCCAGTGAGCTACCCGCAAGGAGATATTCTGTTTCACGGCAGCTCGCTGCTGCACGCCGACGAACAGACCCTGCGGGGCGTCCGCGGCAATAAAATTGCGATGATTTTCCAGGAGCCGATGGTCTCACTCAACCCGCTGCATACCCTGGAAAAACAGCTTTACGAGGTGCTGTCCCTGCACCGGGGCATGCGCAAAGAGGCCGCGCGCGGGGAAATCCTCGACTGCCTCGAGAGAACCGGCATCCGCAACGCGGCAAAACGGCTGAGCGATTTCCCGCATCAGCTTTCCGGCGGTGAACGTCAACGTGTGATGATTGCCATGGCGCTACTGACGCGCCCGGAACTGCTGATCGCCGATGAGCCCACCACCGCGCTGGACGTCACGGTGCAGGCGCAAATTTTGCAACTGCTGCGGGAGCTACGTAGCGAGCTGAACATGAGTCTGCTGTTTATCACCCATAACCTGAGCATTGTGAAAAAGCTGGCCGACAGCGTCGCCGTAATGCAAAACGGACGCTGTGTAGAGCAGAACACCGCCGCCGCACTGCTGAACGCGCCTCAGCACCCCTATACGCAGCGGCTGCTCGACAGTGAACCCGCTGGCGATCCTGTGCCTCTTCAGGGGGACAGCGCGCCGTTGCTCAACGTCGAGGGGCTGTCTGTCTCCTTCCCCATCCGTAAAGGTATTCTGCGCCGCGTGGTCGACCAGAACGCCGTGCTGAAGAACATCCGTTTTTCACTGCGCCCGGGTGAGTCGCTGGGACTGGTGGGCGAGTCGGGTTCAGGCAAAAGCACCACCGGCCTGGCACTACTGCGTTTAATTGCCTCGCAGGGCGAGATCCTGTTTGACGGCATGCCGCTGCACCGCTGGAACCGTCGGCAGATGCTGCCGGTACGTCCCCGCATGCAGGTGGTGTTTCAGGATCCCAACTCCTCGCTCAATCCAAGGCTGAGTATTTTGCAGATCATCGAAGAAGGATTGCGCGTCCATCAGCCTACCCTGACGGCTCTGCAACGTGAAAATGAGGTCAGGCGTGTGATGGCAGAGGTAGGGTTAGATCCCGAGACGCGCCACCGCTACCCGGCTGAATTTTCTGGCGGACAGCGCCAGCGTATCGCCATTGCCCGCGCGCTGATCCTCAAACCTGAGCTGATCATCCTGGATGAACCGACCTCCTCGCTGGACAGAACCGTGCAGGCACAGATCCTGACCCTGTTAAAAGGGTTACAGGAAAAGCACCGGCTGGCCTATATCTTTATCAGCCACGATCTACAGGTAGTGCGGGCGTTATGCCATCAGGTGATTGTGCTACGGCAGGGAGAAGTGGTCGAGCAAGGTGAGTGCCAGCGTGTATTTACTGCACCGACGCAGAGCTACACGCGCCAGCTGTTATCGGCAGACTAGCACTCAGAAGGGATACTGGCCCGAGAAAGGCTCAGCAATGGCCACGCCAAAGTTCTTCAGGCGGCAGGTTGCGGCAAATTCATCCTGACTTTTAACAAACAGGCACGGCTCGCCTTCACACTCCAGTACGGAGCTGTCCACTTCGATATCCGACAGCGCCTGGCTTAAGCGTTCCATTACCGGCCATGCATCTTCGTCGCTCGGGCTAAGCAGTTTGAGCGCGACCAGACAATTCTCGCAACCTGCAACGTTTTGCGGAATCGGTTCAACTTTCGAACCTGCAAAACCCGCCGACCAGCGATAGCTCTGGGGCAAGCGATGGACTATGGAGAGTTGTAATGTATTCACGTTCGATCCCCGGAAGCAAATTTACTTCACAATTTATTTACATTTATAGTAACACATCATCGCCAACCTGCACTATTCAGCGCTTTTTTATAGGTATCCAGGCTCGCGTCGGCGCTATATGTACCCGTTTCTGCGATCTAACTCAACCTTTTTAAATACAATGATGTGACTTTTTACACAAATAGATTTTACATAAAAGAAACAAACACAGGGTAAACGAACGCAAGTTTGGTTGATATGGGTCAACAAAAAGGCCCGTATCGGGCCTGATGTGCAGATTAATGAGCGGCTTTTCGCGGTCGGCTGGCATAAAGACAGAAGAGAATGGAGCTGGTGGCACAGAACGCCATCGCCCACAGCATTGGCCAGGCCGTGTTAAAGGTCGCCATTGAGAGTAACGCCCCCACCACGGCACCAATCCCGAAGCGGAACGTCCCCGCCAGCGATGACGCGGTGCCAGCCATATGCGGGAACTCGTCGAGAATGACCGCCATCGCATTGGATGAGATCATCGAGACGCAGCCAACAAAAGCGGCAACCCCCACCACCAGCGCCCAGAAGCCCACGCCGAAAAACGCGCTGACCACCAGCCAGATAGCCATCACAAACTGGATCCACAGCCCGGCACGGAACATATTCAGTGCTCCAATCCGGCGAACAAAGCGGCTGTTGATGATGGTCATGATGAACAGGAACACAATGTTCAGCGCAAAGTAATACCCAAAGTGCTGAGGGGAAACGTGGTTCAGCTCAATATAGACAAATGGCCCGGCGCTCAGGAAGGAGAACATGCCGGCAAAGCTGAAGCCGCTTGCCAGCATGTAGCTCAGCACGCGCTTGTGGCGGAACAGCGAGGCAAAATTCCCCATTGTGGTACGGATGTGGAATTTCTGGCGGCGCTCGACGGCTAACGTTTCATCAATAAAGAAGAAAATCATCGCCGAGGCCAGCAGTGCGGCAAGCGCCAGGATCCAGAAAATGGCATGCCAGCTGAACCATACCAGCACCGCGCCACCGGCCATCGGAGCCACCAGCGGCGCAATGGTGGTTACCAGCATGACAAACGACATCATGCGGGAGAACTCTTCTTTCGGGTAGATATCACGCATCAGGGCGTTAATCACCACGCTTGCCGCCGCCGCCGCGAGGCCGTGGAATAAACGCATCACGATCAGCTGATCGATACTCTGTGCCAGCGCACAGGCCACGGCTGCGGCTGCAAAGATCAGCGTTCCGCCCAGAATAACCGGCTTACGTCCGAGGCTGTCGGCCATCGGGCCATAAAACAACTGGCCAAGGGCAAAACCGAGAATATAGGTACTGAGCGTCATCTGTGCGCTGCCTGCCGGTACGCCAAACTGCGCCGAAATCACCGGCAGCGCAGGCAGATACATATCAATCGACAGCGGCATCAACATGGCCAGCAGGCCAAGAATGAACACGATTTTGAAAGACGAGTGTGGCCTGGTGGTCACAGGGTTCTCCTGAAATTAATGCGAGGGCAGACCGACGCTGGCGATCTCTTCTTCCGTCAGCGGGCGATATTCGCCAGGCGCCAGATCGGGATCGAGTTCAATTGCCCCAATACGTTCACGATGCAGACCCACAACGTGGTTACCCACCGCGGCGAACATACGTTTCACCTGATGATAACGCCCTTCGCTGATGGTCAGACGGACTTCGGTCGGGGTAATGACTTCCAGCACCGCCGGTTTGGTGAGGTCTTTTTCATTATGCAGCTGAACGCCTTTGGCAAATTGTTCTGCCGTGTCATCTGCCACCGGCGATTCCAGCGTCACCAGATAGGTTTTTTCACAGTGATGACGAGGAGAGGTAATGCGGTGGGACCACTGACCGTCATCGGTCATCAGCACCAGACCGGTGGTGTCGATATCGAGGCGGCCAGCCGCATGCAGCTTGTGTGCAACCGGTTCGTCGAGGAAATAGAGCACCGTCGGGTGATCCGGATCGTCCGTAGAACAGACGTAGCCTTCCGGCTTATTGAGCATGAAATAGCGCGGGCCGTGCTGCTGGGTGAGCGGATTGCCGTCATACTCCACCTGATGGTCAGGTTGCAGTTTGAACGCGCTGTCTCTCACAATGTCGCCATCCACGGTAACGCGGCTGGCGCGGATCTCGCGCCCGGCAATAGCACGGCTTACGCCGAGTTGCTGAGCGATAAACTTATCAAGTCGCATGAAATCTTTTTAGCCTTAATGGTGCTGGAAGTCGGACAATGCGTCCGAAAAAGAAGCAGTCAGGAACGGTTCAGTATAATGGTCTGGTTGCGCCACTCAAGGGAAAAAGTTTCGTGGCATACTATATGCGGAATAACGATACAGAGACCCCATGACTTTTACACTTCGCCCCTATCAGCAGGAAGCCGTTGACGCCACCCTGGCCTGGTTTCGCAAACACCGTGAGCCCGCGGCCATTGTGCTCCCCACTGGCGCAGGCAAAAGCCTGGTGATCGCCGAACTTGCCCGCCTGGCGCGCGGCCGCGTGCTGGTGCTGGCGCACGTCAAAGAGCTGGTTGCGCAAAACCATGCCAAGTATTGCGCGCTTGGTCTGGAGGCCGATATCTTCGCCACCGGGCTAAAGCGGAAAGAGAGCCACGGCAAAGTGGTGTTCGGCAGCGTTCAGTCTGTTGCCCGCAACCTTGACCTGTTTCGCAGCGAATTTTCGCTGCTGATTGTCGACGAGTGCCATCGCATCAGTGATGACGACGATAGCCAGTATCAGCAAATCCTCACTCACCTGAAAGAGGTGAACCCTCACTTACGCCTGCTGGGCCTGACGGCAACCCCGTTTCGCCTGGGTAAAGGCTGGATTTACCGCTTTCATTATCACGGTATGGTGCGAGGGGATGAGAAGGCGCTGTTCAGCGACTGTATCTATGAACTTCCGCTGCGCTATATGATTAAACACGGCTACCTGACCCCGCCTGAACGGCTGGATATGCCGGTCGTCCAGTACGATTTCAGCCGCTTACAGGCGCAGAGCAACGGCTTATTTAGCGAAGCGGATTTGAACCAGGAGCTGAAAAAGCAAAAGCGCATCACTCCGCACATTATCAGCCAGATTGAAGAGTTCGCTGAAACGCGCAAAGGGGTAATGATTTTTGCCGCCACCGTTGAGCATGCGCGCGAAATCACCGGCTTACTGCCCGCTGGCGACGCGGCGCTGATCACCGGCGAGACGCCCGGCCCGGAGCGCGACAGCCTGATTGAGGCGTTTAAAGCGCAGCAGTTTCGCTATCTGGTAAACGTCTCGGTGCTCACCACCGGGTTTGATGCCCCCCACGTCGACCTGATTGCTATTCTGCGTCCGACCGAATCGGTCAGCCTGTATCAGCAAATCGTTGGCCGCGGTCTGCGTCTGGCTCCCGGTAAAACCGACTGCCTGATCCTGGATTACGCCGGTAACCCGCACGATCTCTACTCGCCTGAAGTGGGTACGCCGAAAGGAAAAAGTGACAACGTGCCGGTACAGGTCTTCTGTCCTGCCTGTGGCTTTGCCAACACTTTTTGGGGCAAGACGACGGCTGACGGTACGCTGATCGAACATTTTGGCCGCCGCTGTCAGGGCTGGTTTGAAGATGATGAAGGGCATCGCGAGCAGTGCGATTTCCGTTTCCGCTTTAAAAACTGCCCCCAATGCAACGCTGAAAATGATATCGCCGCCCGCCGCTGCCGCGAATGTGACACGGTTCTGGTCGACCCTGATGACATGCTGAAGGCCGCGCTGAAGTTAAAGGATGCCCTGGTGCTGCGCTGCTCTGGCATGGCGCTGCAACCGGGAGCGGATGAAAAAGGCGAATGGCTGAAAATCACCTATTACGATGAGGACGGCGCCGACGTCAGCGAGCGCTTCCGGGTGCACACTCCGGCTCAGCGCATGGCTTTCGAACAGCTCTTTATCCGCCCGCATACCCGCACACCGGGCGTACCGCTGCGCTGGATAACCGTAGCGGATATCGTGCATCAGCAGGTGCTGCTGCGCCATCCGGATTTTGTTGTCGCCCGCAAGAAAGGCCAGTACTGGCAAGTCCGTGAAAAGATTTTTGACTATGAAGGCCGTTTTCGTCGGGCCAACGAACTGCGTTAATGGCAGGCAGGCCTTGAATAGGAAACGATTGTTTCCTATTATGTATTATCGTATTGCAACAGGACTCACTCATGTCACGTCTTCCCGGTCGCCCGCGTGAATTTGACACCGACGCTGCCATCGACAGCGCCCTGCTCGTTTTCCGCGAGCGCGGCTACCATGCTACCTCAATCAAAGAGCTGAGTGACGCGACGGGCCTTACGGCGGGAAGCCTGTATAAAGCCTTTGGCAGCAAGAATGGCCTGTTTCTCGCGGCGTTCGATCGTTACACCCGGACGCGCAGCGCCGCCCTGCGCCAGCGTACCGAGGCGGCACGCAGCGGGCGAGATAAAATCGCGGCGGTGTTACGTTTCTACGCCGAGAGCAGCCACGGTTCTGAGGGCATACGCGGCTGTCTGGTGGTCGCCAGCGCGACCGAGCTGGCGGTTTTTGATGAGGCAACCGCGCAGTACATCAAAACCGCCATGCAGCGTACCGAGCAGCTGTTGCTCGAACTGGTTCAGGAGGGCCAGCGGGACGGTAGCCTTTCTCGCGCGCTGCCCACGGAGCAAACGGCACGTAATCTTTTCGCGCTGCTGCAGGGTTACCGCGTGATCGGCAAAAAAGGCCTGTCTGAGGACGAAATCAATAGCGCCGTTAACGCGGCACTCAGCCTGCTCGGCTGAGTTTTTTTTAATCAATTAGGAAACGATTATTTCCTATTATTCCGGAGATCGTTATGACCATACCCGTCGCCCCGCAGCACCACTTCACGCTCATCAATGGTATCCGCACGCACTACGTCACCGCCGGAGAACAGCACGCGCAGACGGTTGTCCTGCTGGCAGGTTTCCCCGAAAGCTGGTACGCCTGGCGCCATGTTATCCCTTTGCTGGCCGAGCGTTATCATGTGATCGCCCCGGACTTACCCGGACAGGGTGATACCGATTGTCCGTCAGAGGGGTATGACACCCACACCCTCGCCAGCCATGTTCATGAACTGCTGACCCAGCTTGGCGTGCATCGCTACTATCTGGCCGGTCACGACGTGGGAGCCTGGGTTGCCTGGCCTTATGCGGCGATGTACAGCGATGAGGTGATAAAGCTGGCGCTGCTGGACGCCGGCATTCCGGGTATTACCTTACCCGATGCCCTCCCCGTCACCGCGGACCGCGCCTGGCGCACCTGGCATTTTGCCTTTCACGTAATTGCAGACCTGCCTGAATTCCTCATCAGGGGCAAAGAGCGCGGCTATCTGGAGTGGTTTCTGCGTCGCAAAGCGGCGAATCCCCTCACCTTCAGCGAGGCGGATCTTGACGAGTATCTGCGCATTTTTACGCGCGAAGGTGGCTTGCGCGCAGGGCTGGCTTACTATCGCGCTGCCGCCCTCTCCGCTGCGCAAAACCGGGCGCTTAGCGAACGGGGTAAACTCTCTGTTCCTGTTCTGGCACTCAGTGCCGATCAGGGTTCGATTCCTGATATGGCCTCGCCGCTGAGGGCGTTTGCAGAACGCGTTGACGGGTGCTTGATCCCCCGTTGCGGCCATTTTCAGCCAGAAGAGCAGCCTCAGGCCGTCGCCGACGCCCTAAGCGGTTTTTTTAGTGGGGATTAATTCATTGCCCTGAGGTGGATTGGGGGCTATAATGCCGCCCGCTTTTGCATCCGCAAAGCAGAACACTCACCTGCTGCTGGGTCGCCTGTAGTAGGGTTTTAAATACAGAGAGAAATCAATGTTCACTATCGAAGCAGAAGTACGTAACGTGCAGGGTAAGGGTGCGAGCCGCCGCCTGCGTACCGCTAACAAGTTCCCGGCTATCGTTTACGGTGGCGAAGCTGCTCCAGTTTCTATCGAACTGGATCACGACAAAGTATGGAACATGCAGACCAAAGCTGAATTCTACAGCGAAGTTCTGACCATCGTTGTTGGCGGTAAAGAAGAAAAAGTGAAAGTTCAGGCTGTTCAGCGTCACGCGTTCAAGCCAAAACTGACTCACATCGACTTCGTTCGCGCGTAATCGCAAACATGTCGAAAAAAAGCCCCGCTTCGGCGGGGTTTTTTTATGGCGGTTATTTACCGCCAGCGGTGCGACGCTGCAGCTGATCGCGCAGGTTGGGTGGCGTACCTTTAATGGTCAGCGTGTCGGTGGCCGGATCCCAGAAGATACGTTCCCCCAGCAGCATGGCATCAAAGTTGATGGTTAACCCGCCGCCGCTTCCGGCAAATTTGGTTAACTGACGCAGCGTACTGCGATCCGCCGGGAAGCTCTCTTCCAGCTCATACCCTTTCTCAGCAGTAAATTCCTGGAAACTGACTTCACTGACGCCGGCCAGCTCTTTTGACAGCGACTCAAGCTCAATCTCTTCCCCCGCCTGCAGCTGTTCGTTGCAGTAGCTGTAAACCTGCTGACGCACGTTCTGGCGCTCAGATTTATCGAGCTGCGCTTCCGCCGTGAAGTCATCCACCGCCTGCAGCAGCCCTTTGTTCTGCGCTTTGGCGTTGAGACCTTCGCTGGCACCGAGGAAGTCCATAAAGAAATCGGCCACTTTACGGCCAACACGCCCTTTGAGGAAGGTCAGGTAGCGCGTCGACTCTGGATTGGTTTCCCACTCGGTCAAATCAATACGCGCAACGATATCCGCATGATTGATATCCAGATAATGGGTGGAGCTGATATCCAGCTGCTCATTCACGCGCATACTGCTTAAATTGTTCAGCACGGTGACCAGCAAATACTCGACCGCCAGGTAGCGATAGTGGCAGAACAGAACGATACCGCCGTCGGCAAACGGGTATTTTGCCAGTTCGTCGCGCAGACGCCCGGTTGCCGCGCGGCTAAACGCCAGGAAATCTTCCTCACCCTGGCGTTGCAGGCGCAGGCTATCAGCCAGTTCACTCTCGTCGCTGAACAGACCATAGGCTTTATTTTTTGCACTGTAGACGCGGTGCAGTTCCGCCATCATTTCCACAACGGTTGCCGTGGGTTCCAGTAACGAATCGCGCAGCACCACTTCAAGGGTTTGCTCATCACGCTTGATAAGCTGGTGCAAGGCAATCTGGTTGATTTCCAGACTCATGATAAACTCTCCTTTTAGACCGGGCGGTATTCAACCACCACCAGGACATGTGTGCAACAACTGATAAAAAAGGGGAAAAAAAGCTGTTGCTACGGTAATATGTTGCCCTTTCATCAACAAACTGATTTTGATTTATGCCACAACATTCCCGCTACAGTGATGAACACGTTGAACAATTGCTCAGTGAGCTGGTCAACGTACTGGAAAAACATAAAACACCGACCGATCTCTCCCTGATGGTTTTGGGAAATATGGTCACCAACCTTATCAATACCAGCGTTGCTCCGGCTCAGCGTCAGGCGATCGCCAAATCTTTCGCCCAGGCTTTACAGTCTTCCGTTAGCGACGACCAGGCCCATTAAGGGAAACGAACAACAGTTTATGGTGACGAATCGTCAGCGCTACCGTGAAAAAGTCTCCCAGATGGTCAGCTGGGGGCACTGGTTTGCCCTGTTCAACATTCTGCTGGCGACGCTTATCGGCTGTCGTTATCTGTTTGTCGCAGACTGGCCGACGACGCTAACCGGGCGTATTTACTCCTGGATAAGCGTTGTAGGGCACTTTAGCTTTTTGGTTTTCGCCACCTATCTGCTGATCCTCTTCCCGCTGACGTTTATCGTCATGTCGCAGCGTCTGATGCGATTTTTATCCGCCATCCTTGCAACGGCAGGGATGACGCTGCTGCTTATCGACAGTGAAGTGTTCACCCGCTTCCACCTGCATCTCAATCCCATCGTCTGGGAGCTGGTGATTAACCCCGATCAGAACGAAACGGCCCGTGACTGGCAGCTGATGTTTATCAGCGTCCCGGTGATCCTTCTGATAGAGATGCTGTTTGCCACCTGGAGCTGGCAAAAACTGCGCAGCCTGACCCGCCGACGCCATTACGCAAAACCGGTGGCCGCGATCTTTTTCGTCTCCTTTATCAGTTCGCACATCATGTATATCTGGGCGGATGCTAACTTCTATCGCCCGATCACCATGCAGCGTGCGAACCTGCCGCTCTCTTATCCAATGACGGCGCGTCGTTTCCTTGAGAAGCACGGCCTGCTGGACGCGCAGGAGTACCAGCGTCGTCTGATTGAGCAAGGGAATCCGGAAGCGGTTAGCGTGCAGTATCCGCTGAGCGATCTGCGCTATCGCGATATGGGACGCGGACAGAACGTCCTGCTGATCACCGTCGATGGTCTGAACTACTCCCGTTACGAGAAGCAGATGCCCGCGCTGGCCGAGTTCGCCAGCAAGAACGTGACGTTCACCCAGCATATGAGCTCCGGCAACACCGCCGATGCGGGCATTTTTGGCCTGTTCTATGGCATTTCAGCCGCCTACATGGACGGCGTGCTTTCTGCGCGCATTCCTGCAGCGCTGATCACCGGGCTCAATCAGCAAGGATATCAGTTAGGGTTGTTCTCCTCAGACGGCTTTAACAGCGCGCTGTACCGCCAGGCGCTGCTGTCTGATTTCTCCCTGCCAGCCGCAGAAAGCCAGTCGGACGAGCAGACCGCCAGTCAGTGGATTAACTGGCTGCAGCGTTATGCGCAGGAAGATAACCGCTGGTTCTCCTGGGTTGCCTTTAATGGCACCACACTCGATGACAGCAATCAGAAAGGCTTTGCGCGCCGCTACAGCCGTGCAGCAGGCAATGTTGATGACCAGATTAGCCGCGTGCTTGATGCCTTACGCGAATCCGGCAAGCTCGAAAACACCGTGGTGATCGTGACGGCAGCCCACGGCGTACCGCTGGGCGACGAAGCGAAGAGTATGAGCTGGTCGCGGCCGAATCTGCATGTTCCGCTGGTGATCCACTGGCCGGGCACCCCCGCTCAGCGCATTAACATGCTCACCGAACATAAAGATGTGATGACCACGCTGATGCAACGGCTGCTGCACGTCAGTACACCGGCAAATGAGTATTCACAGGGGCAGGATCTCTTCAGCGCCACGCGTCGCCACAACTGGGTCACGGCAGCGGGCAATGATACGCTGGCGGTCACCACGCCAATGCTGACGCTGGTATTGAACAATAACGGAAACTACCAGACGTATAATCTGCAGGGTGAACGGCTGAAAGACCAGAAACCGCAGTTGAATCTGCTGCTACAGGTTCTGACGGATGAGAAACGGTTTATCGCTAACTGATTAATTATAAACCAGTTAGCCTCAGATTCCCTTGCATTCAAAACGGAATCGAGTAGTATTCATTTCATGCGTCGGCACGTAGCGCAGCCTGGTAGCGCACCGTCATGGGGTGTCGGGGGTCGGAGGTTCAAATCCTCTCGTGCCGACCAAAACTATTTAAAAACCAGCCATATGGCTGGTTTTTTTGTGCACAAAAAAAGCCACCCCGCAGAATGGCTTAGTTATCGCATATCGGCGCTTAGTGCTTGTCGCGACCGCCAAGGAAGAAAATACCCAACGGAATGGCAAGCAGGACGGTGAACACCAGGCTGTAAACGAAGATCATCGCCGACTGCAGGACATACATGCTGGTCGTCCACGCAGAGAGTGGAATGTTGTACTGTTCGATGACGCCGACAATGGTTGCCCGGCCCACGCACGCGGCCGCAATCATAAACACAACCAGCAGCGCCAGGAGGAACTTACGGCCTTCAGGTGTTTTCAGTTTTGCACGAATCATCTCTCTTCCCTTTACAGATGAATAACATTATGTATGCCTTAAAATAACACGATCTGCCGCCAGACTCCACCGAAGTACAAACCACCACAAAAATGGCACTGCATTAGCTCATTACACTGCTTTTATTGAAAATGTAAGTAAATCACGCTAATCATACATGGGCGTTATGCTAATCTCTTCAGGATGGTTTTGACATAAAGGAATGACTGTGAAAAACGCACCTAAATTTGCCCTTGCCCTGATCGCCGCCGCGTGCGTCAGCACCAGCGCCTTCGCAACTGAAAGCCAGAAGGTGCAACCTCTGGAAAAAATCGCGCCTTATCCGCAAGCGGAAAAAGGCATGAAGCGTCAGGTGATCCAGTTACCGGCTCAGCAAAATGAAGCGAATTTCAAAGTGGAACTGTTGATCGGCCAGACGCTGGAAGTGGATTGCAACCAGCATCGTCTCGGCGGACAGCTGGAAAGCAAAACGCTGGAAGGCTGGGGCTACGACTACTTTATCTTTGATAAAGTGACGTCACCGGTTTCCACCATGATGGCCTGCCCGGATGGCAAGAAAGAGAAGAAATTCGTGACCGCGTATCTGGGTGATAACAGCCTGTTACGCTACAACAGCAAGCTGCCAATCGTGGTGTATACGCCGGAAAACGTGGAAGTGAAATATCGCGTGTGGAAGGCGGATGAAAATATCGGACAAGCGGTAGTACGTTAAGAATAAGTCGGGTGGCGGCTTCGCCTTACCCGACCCGGAATGGGTGTGCTCTGGTGCCCTCACCCCAACCCTCTCCCACCGGGAGAGGGAGAAAACACTAAAAACGGTAACGGATGTTACCGTTTTGCTTTTACCTTACAGCGCGATATCCGCCACCGGTTTGTTTTCTGCCTGCGGCTTCAGCTCCGCTTTTGGTGCAGCATCAGCAGCCTGCGGCTTAACGTATTGCAGTTGCAGTACGCGGCTGGTGTATTCCAGCTCCTGCTCCGTCGCGTCCACGTTACCGTTCAGCTTCGTTCCGTAGGATGGAATAATCGTTTTCAGCTTCGCCTGCCATTCCGGCGTGGCGACTTTATCTTTAAACACTTTTTCCATCAGGTGCAGCATGATAGGTGCAGCGGTAGAGGCACCAGGGGAAGCCCCCAGCAGGGCGGCAATAGTGCCGTCTTTATCGCTTACCACTTCGGTACCCAGACGCAGCACACCGCCCTCTTTCGGATCGCGTTTGATGATCTGTACGCGCTGACCCGCCTGCCACAGACGCCAGTCTTCTTTCTTCGCCTGCGGATAGTACTCTTTCAGCGCCTCGAAGCGTTCTTCATCAGAAAGCATCACCTGACTAATCAGGTATTTCACCAGATCGAAGTTATCCAGACCGACATCCATCATTGGCTTCACGTTTGAGGTGGTGGTTGCGCTCAGCAGATCCCACAACGAGCCGTTTTTCAGGAACTTAGTGGAGAAGGTTGCAAACGGCCCGAACAGCACCACACGCTTACCATCAAGCATACGGGTATCGATGTGTGGAACGGACATTGGCGGCGCCCCCACGGAGGCCTGACCATACACTTTTGCCAGATGACGGTTCACCACTTCCGGGTTTTCCGACACCAGGAACTGACCGCCCACCGGGAAGCCCGCGTAGTCGTCCGCTTCCGGAATACCGGACTCCTGCAGCAGTTTCAGCGCCGCACCGCCCGCACCAATAAAGACAAACTTTGCCTTGATGACGTGCTCGGCTTCGTTGTTTTTCAGATCGGCAACGGTCACGCTCCAGCTGTTGTCAGCGTTGCGCTTAAAGCCACGCACTTCGGTGCTGAGCTGCAGATTGAAGTTCTCTTTTTTCTTCAGAGAGGCCACCAGCTGACGGGTGATTTCGCCATAGTTGACGTCAGTACCAATCTCAGTACGGGTTGCCGCCACCTTCTGGTTCGGGTCACGACCTTCCATCACCAGCGGTGCCCACTCTTTGATCTGCGCGTGATCTTCAGAATATTTCATGCCGCGGAACAGCGTGCTCTGCTGCAGCGCCGCGTAGCGTGCGCGCAGGAAGTTCACGTTCTGCTCGCCCCACACAAAGCTCATGTGCGGCACGGTGTTGATGAAGGAGTGCGGATCGTGCAACACGCCGCTGTTCACCTGGTGAGACCAGAACTGGCGAGAAATCTGGAATGCTTCGTTGATCTCTACCGCCTTCTCGATACTAATGGAACCGTCCTTTTTCTGCGGCGTATAGTTCAGTTCCATGAGTGCCGAATGTCCGGTACCGGCGTTATTCCAGCCGTTTGAGCTTTCCTGCGCCACGCCATCGAGGCGCTCGACCATGGTCATTGACCAGTCCGGCTGAAGCTCTTGCAGATAGGTTCCCAGCGTGGCGCTCATGATGCCGCCGCCAATTAAAAGGACGTCCGTTTCCTGCTCTTTTGGTGCGTCAGCTTTCGCCGCCATGGAGACGGTGTTCAGCCCCACGGCCAGAGAAAAGAGCATGGCAGTCATTTTTTTCATAATTTTGCCTTAGTTGAGTAGTGCTTGAAGCGTGGAAATTGCAGGTGAAAAAAGCTGCGGGGGGAACGGTAGCAACTTTTAAATATTGTTTAAAGGTTACGAAATTATTGTAATTGTGAAATTTAATGATGGATTGTTTGTAGGGGATTGCCGGATGAAACTGGCAAGGCGCGGTATTTCTGGTTACTATGCTGCACTTTGTGATCGCGCGCACGGAAGCCCGCCCTAATCTGCGAATTGTTATGTCATTACCCCATGCTTCTCTTTCCCGTGAAGACCAGGTCGCCACGGTGCTGCGTTCCCCTCAACTGCTGCTACGCGAAACGCTGGCAGGCGTAATTACCGCTCTGGCCCTCATTCCTGAGGTGATCTCCTTTTCCGTGGTCGCAGGCGTTGACCCAAAGGTCAGCCTGATTGCCTCTGTGGTGCTGTGTCTGACCCTTTCAGCGTTCGGCGGTCGTCGTGCGATGGTCACAGCAGCTGCGGGCTCCGTCGCGCTGGTGATTGGCCCGATGGTGCATCAGCACGGCGTGCAGTACATCCTGCCGGCGGTCCTGATGGCGGGGATAATCCAGATTCTGTTCGGCGTGCTCGGAATGGCGCGCCTGATGCGCTTTATTCCCCAGTCGGTGATGACCGGCTTCGTAAATGCGCTGGGATTGTTAATTTTCTTCGCGCAGGTTCCCCATTTCTGGAGCCGCAGCCCGCTGATTGTGGGTCTGTTCGTGCTGACGCTGCTGATTGTGCTGTGGGTGCCGCGTTTTGTTAAAAGCATCCCGTCACCGCTTATTGCGATTGTATTGCTCACCCTGTTCACCGTGACCAGCGGACAGGTTCTCCCGACGGTGGGGGATGAAGGTTCTATGAGCAGTGGTTTGCCAGGGCTGACACAGCTGCTCGTTCCGCTGAACATGGAAACGCTCAGCATCATCTGGCCATGCGCGCTGAGTATCGCTTTTGTCGGCCTGCTGGAATCACTGCTGACGGCAAAACTGGTGGATGAACTGACCGCGACGACGTCCAGCAAACGCCGTGAAAGTATCGGCCTCGGCGCAGGGAATATTCTTGCCGGGTTGTACGGCGGTATCGCGGGCTGTGCCATGATCGGACAAACCATCGTCAACGTGGAGATGGGCAAAGGTCGCAGTCGCGTCTCAACTTTTGCAGCGGGCATGGTGCTGCTGGTGCTGGTCACCGCCCTCAGTGAGGTGATGGCAAAAATCCCTATGGCCGTTCTGGCCGGGATCATGGCGATTGTTGCCATCAAAACGTTTAACTGGCACAGCCTTCAGCCTGCCACGTTAAAAAGCGCGCCCATTGCCGAAACGGTTGCGATGCTGATTACCGTTGCAGCAACGGTTTCAACCGGTAACCTGGCCATTGGCGTGCTGGGCGGGATTATTGTGATGGCATTGCTTCCCGCCCGGCTCAAGCGTCGGCTTAAAGAAGAAAAATCGTTGCAAGCCCAAGAAAAATAAAGAAACCGCCGGTATCGGTGATGGCGGTAATCATCACGCTCGACCCCACCGCGGGGTCGCGCCCCAGTTTGGTCATCGTCAGGGGGATAATGACCCCCATCATGGAGGCCACCAGCAGATTCAGCACCATCGCCAGCATCATCACCCCGCCTAACGCCATATCATCGTACAGCCACCAGGTGATGCCGCCCATAATGCCGCCCCACACCAGGCCGTTAATCAGCGCCACCCCCATCTCCCTGAAGATCAGGAAGGCGAAGTTACCCGGCTGAATGTTCTCCAGCGCCAGTGCACGGACGATCATGGTAATGGTCTGGTTGCCGGTGTTGCCGCCAATGCCGGCCACAATCGGCATCAGCGAGGCCAGCGCGACCAGTTGTGAAATGGTGTGTTCAAAGCCGTCGATCACCCGTGAGGCGATAAATGCAGTGCAGAGGTTAATGGCGAGCCATGCCCAGCGGGTTTTCACCGCCTTGCCGACGGAGGCGTGGACGTCATCTTCGGCGCTGATCCCGCCGAGCGCACGTAAATCGTTATCGGTCTCTTCGTAGACCACGTCAACGATCTCATCGATGGTCAGACGCCCCATCAGTTTACCCACAGAATCGACGACCGCCGCGCTCACAAGGTCGTCACGTTCGAAGGTACGGGCCGCTTTTTCCGCGTCGTCTTCCGGGGAGAAGACCATCGGCTCGGTTTCCATCACCTCACTCACCCGCCGCTGGGTGCTGTTGAGCAGGATCGTTTTAAGCTCCAGCTCGCCAAGCAGGGTTTTATCCCGGGAGGTGACGAACAGCTTATCGGTGTTGTCCGGCATGCTGCCCAGGCGACGCAGATAGCGCTGCACCGTACCGAGAGTCACATCCGGGCGTACCATGATGACGCCAAACTCCATAATGGCGCCCACGCTGTGTTTGTCATAGTGCATCACCTGACGCACGCGTGCCCGCTCTTCCGCAGGCAGCGAAGCCAGCAGTCGCCCGGTCAGGTTTCGCGGCAGGTGCTGAACGAGGTAAATCTGCTCGTCAATGTCCAGCGTCTGCAGGGCATCGAGGATATCCCGGTCGCTCATCTCATCAATGAGATCGTCCCAGACGTTTTCAGAGGCTTCCAGCAACACCTGCCCGCGCTCGTGATCCTGCACCAGCCGCCACAGGGCGTGACGCTCTTCGGAAGGGAGGGCTTCCAGGGTATCCGCCAGATCCGGCGGAGGTAAATGAGCAACCAGCGCACCTACCTCAGCAATATCGTCGGCCAGCGTGCCGACATCATATTGCTCAGCCAGGGTCAGTTTGCCCAGTAACGCAGAGGTGACCGCTTTATCCGTCGTGAGGAGCCAGATGAGACGCGCACGTTCCTGGTCGCGCTGCCTGGCACTGTTTTTCTTTAAAACCGACATTAATCATAAATCCATGAAATAAGTTGGCTTTAAGCATAGCGCGGAGATATGTAAATAAGAATAAACAACGGGGCGGGATGGAGAAAAAATCGGCATAACATTCACGATTTATCCCCTCTCCCTGTGGGAGAGGGTTAGAGTGAAGGCTTCAAGCCGTGCGCGCCACCGCATCGCGAGACGCCGCATCGCGCTCTTCACCGGTCAGTTCGCTCAGCTTGCCGTCACGCATCTCCAGCAGCCGGTCGGCGTGAATGAAGTAGTGATCGTCATGGCTGATGGCAAAGATGGTTTTGCCCATCGCCTGCATCAGCGGCAGCAGCACCTGGTAGAACTCGCGGCGGAAATGCGGGTCCTGATCCGCTGCCCATTCGTCCAGCAGGATGATGTCGCGCTCTTCCGCCAGGGCCAGCAGCAGCGCCACGCGCTTTTTCTGGCCTTTCGAGAGCTTCAGGTTGAGGATCTTGCCGTCCTGCAGCTCAAGCTTGTGCGACATCTGCAGATGCGCCAGCCACTTCTCCACCAGCGCCGGGTTAGCCTGTTGCCCTTCCGGCCCCAGCAGCTGGTCGAAGAGCCAGACATCGGTGAATACCGCCGAGAACAGCTTGCGATAATCCTCAGGCTTCTCTGCGCTGAGCGCGCGGCCATCCAGCAGAATGTCACCCGATTGCGGCTGATATAACCCCGTCAGCAACATCGCCAGCGTCGATTTCCCGCTGCCGTTACCGCCAATGAGAAACAGCAGTTCGCCGCGATGAATCGTCAGATTGACCGGCCCCACGGAAAAGGCGTTGTCCTGGTAGCGGAATGTGACGTTACGCAGTTCCAGCGTTTGCCAGTTCGGGAAGGCCTGAGGGCGCGGGAACTCGGCTTTGAACGGCGCAAGGTCGAACTTTTTGAGCTTATTAAATGCCACCTGCGCACTCAGCAAGGTGGGCAATGCACCGACGGCAGAGAGCAGCGGTGTGCGCAAAAACAGCAGCGTCAGGGAGTAAGTTGCCGCTACATTGGTATCGGCCCAGCCCAGGCTGTTGGCCATCCAGAAGACCAGGCCAATCGCGCCCAGCATCATAATGTTCGACCAGTTAACCGCGCTCAGGTGGAAGGTATCGGCACGGATAATATGGTGCCGGTATTCACGCGCGTCCGGGATGTAGAGGTTGTTGAAGATATGCTCGGCACGCTCGCGGTTAAGGGTCAGCTCTTTACGCCCTTCCAGTACCGTCTGGTAATCGTTATAGAGTTTGTCCTCGGTTTCACGCAGTACCGCCATGTGTTTGTAGACGCGGGAAACCAGCAGAAAACCACCCCAGATGGTGATAGTAATCCACAGTGCCGTAACGGCCAGCATCTTGCTGGAGAGCCAGGCGAGATAGGCCGCCGAGCCAACAGTCAGGATAATGCCCTGCACCAGCTCCGGCAGACGGACAAACGCAATGGTGATGGCGCGCACGTCGCTGGTCAGTCCCGCCAGCAAAGAGGCACTGCCGAGCTGCTCGACGCGCTCCACCTGGGTATCCAGGATCCGCTTGATAAACTCGCTGCGCAGGCGGAAGACGAAATGATGCCCGAGGGCCGTCAGCGCCAGCTGGGAACCCAGCGTGACCGCCATCAGCAGCAATAACAACCCCAGAAATTCCGGCAGAACGGACAGCGAGGTGTCGACCATTTCGATCAAACGCACGTTGATGAAGGCGATAAGACCAATACCTAATGCGGCGCTGGCAAGGCTTAGCGCCATTACCGCAATAAAGGGCCAGCGATACTGACGCCAGACAAGAAGAAGTAGTTGCATGCAGGCAATCCGGACAATAAAAATCAGCCAGCAGTGTAAACTGCCCTGCGTTTACATCAAGAATAATTCTTATTTTTGTTTGCCTGGCGCGGTCTGGCGGAAAGTCAGGTTAAAGCGGAACTCGCCCGTCTGCGGATGGACGCCAGGCTTCAGTGGCTGAATGCCGTGGTAATAGAGCCGCGACTCCCTGCCCCACACCACCACATCCCCATGCTCCAGCATCAGACGCTGGAGAGGATCGTTGCGGCGTAATCCGCCGAACTGGAATATGGCGGGCAGCCCCAGGGATACCGAGACGATCGGCGCACGCAGATCGGGTTCATCTTTATCCTGATGCAGCGAGAGTTTCGCCCCAACGCCATAGCGGTTGATAAGACAGGCATCCGGTTGAAAATCGGGATAGGTGGCCTCGACGACGGCATCATGGCAGAGCGCCTGAAAAACCGCAGGCATGGGCGGCCAGGGCTTGCCGGTGACGGGATCGTCCGGGGCATAGAGATAGCCCCGTTCGTTGGTTGCCCATCCTGCCGTACCGCAGTTGGTCATCGCCACCGACATGGTGTAGCCGCCAGGCGTCACCATATGTCGGAATGGCGAAACGGCCGCGACGTCCTGGATCCCGGCCAGCAGCGCCGAGGCCCGGGAGAGTGCAAACCGGCGCAGGATCACCGCGCCAGGCGCTAGCGGCTCCTGCCAGGGTTCTGCATCCGCAAAGAGATCGAGCATTATCCCTCCTGATTCCTGGACTCACGTTTCAATAATAGCGCCTTTCGTTCCGTCCCCCAGCGATAGCCCGAAAGCGCTCCGTCCTGGCGTACAACACGATGGCAAGGGATGACGATCGCCAGTTTATTTGCGGCACACGCTGCGGCCACCGCACGTACCGCGCCAGGTTTGCCAATCGCCTGCGCCACCTGCTGGTAGCTGGCTGTTTTACCGCAGGGAATATTGCGCAGGGCCTGCCAGACCTGCTGCTGGAAAGCGGTTCCGCGAATATCCAGCGGCAGAGCCAGCGGCACGCCACGGTTATCGATGGTATGGATAACCTGATCAATACGTCGGGCAAATTCGCCTTCCAGCGGCGCGCGCTCCGCGTCCGGAAACAGCGACAAAATCTCCTGGGTGACTTTGGCATCATCATCGCCCAGCAATATTGCGCAGATCCCCCGCTCGCTTTCACCCACCAGACAGCGGCCTAAGGCACACTCGCTGATGGCATAGCGCACTGCGACATCCCCTTTTCGGTACTGCTTTGCCGTCATGCCCAGCGCGTCGTTGGCTTTACGATAGTAGCTGCTGCTGTCCGGAAACCCTGCCGCCAGCACGGCATCGGTTATTTTATCCCCGTGGGCGAGCGCATTGCGCAGGCGCTGTCCTCGCGCTGCCTGCTGCCAGGCTTTTGGCGTCATCCCGGTTACGGATTTAAACAGGCGGTGAAAATGGAAAGGACTCATGGCAACCTGCTGCGCCAGCATTTCCAGCGTTAACGCGGGATCCTGCTCCAGCAGGCGGCAGGCGCGCTCCACTTTTTCCAGCTTCTCTTCCTGCGGGTCGCGTTTGTCCGGTCGGCAACGCTTGCACGGCCGAAACCCTGCCTGAACAGCATGGTGCACATCGGGGTAAAAGTGGACATTTTTACGCAGCGCGTGTCGGGCGCGACAGGACGGACGACATACGATCCCTGTCGTCTGGACGGCAAAGACAAATTGTTCGTCAGCACGCGGATCGCGGGCCAGCACGGCCTGCCAACGATCCTCATCGGTCATATAAGTCGGGTTTTTCATCATCGGCTCCTCTTACAAGCATACCTACAGCTTGCCTGAGCGCCAGCAATCAAAAACCCGCAACCTTGCTTTTTAATTCTTTTCGCTCACCAGGAAGCTGTCGAACTGCGGTGAACTCCAGGTCTTAAAGCCGTCGGCCTCTTTGGTGATCATATACACCGCCAGCCCTTGCTGGCGAACCACCTCTTTGGCTTTCTCAGTACCGAGCACCATTAACCCGGTATCCCAGGCATCGGCTTCCAGCGCCGTCGGGGCAATCACCGTAACCGAGACCAGATTATGCGTAATAGGTCGCCCGGTCTGGGGGTCAATAACATGCGAGATCCGCTTCCCGTCGAGCTCGTAATAGTTACGGTAGCTGCCGGAGGTGCTGATGCCATGGCCGTTAATATCGACAATCGCCTGCACCGCATTTTGCTGGTCGGTCGGTTTTTGAATCGCCACACGCCACGGTTTGCCGCTGGCGTTCATCCCCCGGCTGACCAATGCGCCACCCACGGAGACCAGATAACGCGGGATGCCTTCCTGAGCCATCAGTGCGGCCAGATGATCCGCCGCATAACCTTCCCCGACTGTCGACAGGTCAACAAACAGGTCGGGGATGTCTTTTTGCAGATACTGTTGCCCGTACTGGTTGATCACCGTCAGGTGCTGAAGCCCTGTCCGGGCACGGGCGTCGTCAATGGCCGCCTGATCGGGGGTGGTCACCGGCTGCTTATTTGGGCCGAATCCCCAGAGGTTAACTAACGGCCCCACGGTCACGTCCATCGCACCGTGGGTTTTATAGCCCACGCGCATCGATTCGGTCACGATATCGGCCATCTCCTCGCTCACCGGCCACAGGGACGTGCTGGTAGAGAGGTTAAAGCGCATCAGCGCCGAGTCGTTTTTGTAGGTGGATAGCAGCTGATCGTCGGCATCCAGCTGAGACTGAATTTTGCCGCGAAGTTCTTCTGCGCGTGCTTTATCAAGGTTCATTACGCTGACGCGCCAGAATGTCCCCATCGTTTTGCCTTCCAGCACCGTCGCCGCTGGCGCGTCGGTGTGTGCCGCTGGCGTGGAAGAGTCACATGCGGTCAGGAAAAAAAAGGTTGCCAGGACGCTGGCGCGTAAAAAAGTCATGTCCATTCATTATTATCCTCATGCCAGGGCGGCAAGAGTACACCAAAACGCGGGAATTGAAAGGCCTTAAAAAAGGCAATAAAAAGGGGCCAGCCGGCCCCTTTGTTACACTGAAAAGCGATTAGAACTGGTAAACCAGACCCAGTGCTACGATATCGTCAGTGCTGATACCTGCGTTACGGGTGAACTCTTTGTCATCCAGCAGGTTGATTTTGTAGTCCACGTAGGTAGACATGTTTTTGTTGAAGTAGTAAGTCGCACCAACATCAACATATTTCAGCAGATCCTGATCGCCGTAACCTTCAATGTCCTTACCTTTGGACTGCAGGTATGCCACGGAAGGACGCAGGCCGAAGTCGAACTGGTACTGAGCAACCACTTCGAAGTTCTGCGCTTTGTTAGCAAAGCCGTAAATATCGCTGCTGCTCTGAGAGTTGCCGAAACGGGTTGCGTTGTAGGTCTGGGAGTATTGCGCCGCCAGGTAGATGTTGTTGGCGTCGTATTTCAGACCACCAGAATAGACTTCAGCGCGATCGCCTTCGCCTTTCAGCGCAGGGTTAGCGGTGTTGTTCTGGTCAGCAGTACGTTTGGAAGAAGACATTGCACCACCGATGCTGAAGCCTTCACCCAGGTTATAGGTCAGGGATGCACCGTAACCGTCACCGTTCTGTTTCAGGGTGCTGCGGCCGGTGTCGTTTTCACCGCTTACGCTGCCGTTTTTACCCTGATACTGCAGAGCAAAGTTCAGGCCATCAACCAGACCGAAGAAGTCCTGGTTACGGTAAGTTGCTACACCGTTAGCACGGGATTGCAGGAAGTTATCTGAACCATAAGTGTCGCCGCCGAATTCTGGCAGAACGTCAGTCCAGGAGGTTACGTCGTAGATCACGCCATAGTTACGACCATAATCGAATGAACCCGCGTCAGCGAATTTCAGACCCGCGAACGCCACACGCGTCCAGGCCTGGTTGTCGCTTTCAGTCGTGTTACCCTGAATCTGGTATTCCCACTGGCCGTAACCGGTCAGTTGATCGTTAACCTGAGTTTCGCCTTTGAAGCCAAGACGCATGTAGGTCTGGTCGCCATCCTGACCGTCGTCATCAGAGAAATAGTGCAGACCATCGACTTTGCCGTACAGATCTAATTTGTTGCCGTCTTTGTTATAAATTTCAGCCGCATTTGCTGCGCCTGCTACCAGCAGTGCTGGTACCAGGAGGGACAGTACTTTAACTTTCATTTTATTAACCCTCTGTTATATGCCTTATTATTACCACTGCTTACCGGTTAACCCTCTTAACCAGTCGGCAATTTCATTCTCCTCAAAATTACAGAATAATCCAACAGGAATATGATACGAAAACTTTGAAAATGTTTCATTTCACTATCAAGATGTTTCAATTTGTAAACATCAAGGAACTTTTACAAAGCACAAAGCGCTTAGAAAATTAGCACTAATAATCAAGCGAAAATATATGCTCATATAAATCAATCGCTTGCGATAAAGAAAATTACAGCACTGAATGACAAAACAAGATCGTGCGTAATCACTAAAATAACTCTCGCTATCATCATTAACTTTATTTATTACCGTCATTCAGCTTTGAATGTCTGTTTATCCCTAATTCAACCGAATGCTTCGCATTCGGTTTTTTTTTACCTTTCTTTACGTAATTATTCTTTTTTTGTGCTACCGCACAGAAATCATAACGACTATTAACTAAATTCACCTGAAACCCCTCCCGCATAAAACGCAACGCAACAAATCATAATTTCTTGTTTATTCGTGCTATTCTCTGTCTGATATCGAGCGTAATCTGTACATTCACCTCGGGTATGTACACATTTAATACAGACCATTCAGTAGTACTCACAGAGGAAAAAGTCGCGTGTTCAAAGGCTATGAGGCTGGAAATTCAGTTATTACCCTTTATACTGCCCTATCGCCATAAAGCACGGCCATTACGGGTTAAACATATCAATGAGTCAGACTGAAACTACCGCCCCGAGCAAATTCTCCCTTCTCCCCGGGAGCATCACCCGTTTCTTTCTTCTTTTGATCGTTGTGCTGTTGGTCACGATGGGGGTTATGGTTCAGAGCGCGGTGAACGCCTGGCTGAAGGATAAGAGCTATCAGGTCGTTGATATCACGCATGCCGTGCACAAGCGCATTGACACCTGGCGCTACGCCACCTGGCAGATTTACGACAATATCGCAGCCGCCCCGGCGACATCCTCAGGTGAAGGGCTGCAGGAAACGCGCCTGAAACAGGACGTTTACTACCTGGAAAAGCCGCAGCGCAAAACGGAAGCGCTTATTTTCGGCTCGCACGACAGCGCGACGCTTGAGATGACGCAGCGCATTTCAACCTATCTCGATACCCTCTGGGGTGCCGAGACGGTGCCATGGTCGATGTACTATCTGAACGGTCAGGATAACAGCATGATCCTGATCTCAACCCTGCCGCTTAAAGATCTCTCCTCGGGTTTTAAAGAGACGACCGTGGGCAGCATTGTCGATTCCCGCCGGGCAGAAATGCTGCAGCAGGCGAACGCCCTTGATGAACGCGAAAGTTTCTCTTCCCTGCGCCGTCTGGCCTGGCAAAATGGCCATTACTTTACCCTTCGCACCACCTTTAACCAGCCAGGACATCTGGCGACGGTTGTGGCGTTCGATCTGCCGATTAACGATCTGATCCCGCCGGATATGCCGCTCGACAGCTTCCGCCTGGAGCCGGACAGCAGTACCCAGAACATGCGTGCTGCCTCGGATAAAGAGGCCGCAGAAAGCGTTTCTATCTCCTTTAACGGCTCGAAGATTGAAATTGCCTCTTCGCTGAACTCAACCGGTATGCGCCTGGTGTGGCAGGTGCCGTTTGGCACGCTGCTGCTCGACACCCTACAAAATATCCTGTTACCGCTGCTGCTGAATATTGGGCTACTGGCGCTGGCGCTGTTTGGCTACAGTACGTTCCGTTTCCAGCCCGGGCGTCAGAGCGATGCCTCAACGGTCCCGGCCGGAACCAGTAATGAATTGCGCGTATTACGTGCCCTGAATGAAGAAATCATCTCAGTACTGCCGCTGGGTGTGCTGGTTCACGACCAGGAAGCCAACCGCACGGTGATGAGCAATAAAATTGCCGACCATCTGCTGCCGCATCTTAACCTGCAGAACATCACCACCATGGCGGATCAGCATCAGGGGGTGATTCAGGCCACCATCAATAATGAACTGTACGAGATCCGTCAGTTCCGCAGCCAGGTCGCCTCCCGCACGCAGATCTTCATTATTCGCGATCAGGATCGCGAAGTGCTGGTGAACAAAAAACTGAAGCAGGCGCAAAGACTGTATGAGAAAAATCAGCAGGGTCGCGCCGCGTTTATGCAAAATATTGGTGATGCCTTCAAACAGCCATTAAGAACGCTGGCGACGCAGGCGGCGGCGTTGAGCACGCCTGAAAGCCAACAGCTGGCAAGCCAGGCGGATTCGCTGGTGCGGATGGTGGATGAGATCCAGCTCGCGAACATGCTTGAGAACGACTTCTGGAAAGGCACGCCGACCCTCTTCTCGATTCAGGATCTGATTGACGAAGTAGTGCCGGAAGTTCTGCCGGTGATTAAGCGCAAAGGTCTGCAGCTGCTGATCAACAACCACCTGCCGGCCAACGACGAACGTCACGGCGATCGTGAGGCGCTGCGTCGAATTCTGCTGATGATTATTCAGTACGCCGTCACCACCACGCAAATTGGCAAAATCACGCTTGAGGTCAATACCGACGAGTCCGCGGAGGATCGTCTGACGTTCCGTATCCTCGATACCGGTGAAGGCGTCACAACCAGTGAGATTGATAATCTGCACTTCCCGTTCCTGAACGATACCCAAAGCGATCGCTACGGTAAGGCCAATGCCCTGACCTTCTGGCTGTGCGATCAGCTGGCGCGTAAGCTTGGCGGCCATCTGAACATTAAAGCCCGTGAATCGCTTGGCACCCGTTATTCGCTGCACGTAAAAATGGCCGCCAATCCTCAGGAAGAAGATGAAGAACGCCTGCTGGACGATGTGGTTGTGATGGTGGATGTGACCTCGAACGAGATCCGCAATATCGTGGTACGCCTGCTGGAAAACTGGGGTGCGGCCTGCATCACGCCGGATGAAAGACTCTCAAGTCAAGAATTTGATCTGTTTTTAACTGATAATCCGTCTAATCTTACTGCCTCCGGCTTGCTTTTAAGCGATGATGAGCCAGGCGTGCGAAAAATCGGCCCAGGCCAGCTGCGCGTCAACTTTAATATAAGCAATGCGATGCAGGAAGCTGTACTACAACTAATAGAAGAGCAACTGGCGCAGGAAGAGATAGCGGAATCCCCGTTAGGCGGCAATGAAAATGCCGAGCTTCACGCCAGCGGATATTATTCACTCTTTGTTGATACAGTACCAGATGATGTTAAGCGGTTGTATACTGAGTCCGCTGCGAATGATTTTGCAGCGCTGGCGCAGACAGCACACCGGCTTAAAGGGGTGTTTGCCATGCTTAATCTGGTTCCCGGCAAGCAGTTATGTGAAACGCTGGAACATCTAATTCGTGAGAAAGATGCCTCTGGCATTGAAAAATACATCAGCGACATTGACGCCTACGTCAAAAGCTTGCTGTAGCAAGGTAGCCTAATACATGAACAATATGAACGTAATTATTGCCGATGACCATCCGATTGTACTGTTCGGTATTCGCAAATCACTTGAACAGATCGAGTGGGTGAATGTAGTCGGTGAATTTGAAGACTCTACAGCACTGATCAATAACCTCCCAAAACTTGATGCACACGTGCTCATTACCGATCTCTCCATGCCTGGAGACAAATACGGTGATGGGATCACGCTCATCAAATATATTAAACGTCACTTCCCGGACATCTCGATCATTGTTCTGACCATGAATAACAACCCGGCGATTCTGAGCGCCGTGCTGGATCTGGATATCGAAGGGATTGTACTGAAACAGGGCGCACCAACTGACCTGCCTAAAGCGCTGGCTGCGCTGCAGAAAGGCAAAAAGTTCACCCCTGAGAGCGTCTCTCGTCTGCTGGAAAAAATCAGTGCAGGTGGCTACGGTGACAAACGCCTGTCGCCAAAAGAGAGCGAAGTTCTGCGTCTTTTCGCTGAAGGTTTCCTCGTGACCGAGATTGCCAAGAAGCTGAACCGCAGTATTAAAACCATCAGTAGCCAGAAGAAATCAGCCATGATGAAACTGGGCGTGGACAACGATATCGCGCTGCTGAACTATCTCTCCTCCGTGACGCTGAGCGCGACGGATAAGGATTGATCCAGAACGGGTGTGCGTTCTGATGCCCTCACCCCGTCCCTCTCCCACGGGGAGAGGGTGAAAAGTAAAAGGCCCTTACGGGCCTTTTTTATGTCCGCGTTTTTCTCACGCGATCCGCGTAAATCGACAATGTCTGCTTTAATACGTCCAGCGTAACCGGTTTCGACAGACAGCTGTCCATTCCTGACTCCAGGCAGCGCTGTTTCTCTTCCGCCAGCGCATTCGCCGTGACGCCAACCACCGGCAACGTCAGACCAAGCTGGCGGATACGCTGCGTCAGACGATAGCCGTCCATATTGGGCATATTCACGTCGCTGAGAACGATATCAATATGGTTTTTACTCAGCACATTCAGCGCATCCACGCCGTCATTAGCGGTCTTACATTGATAACCCAGCGAGCCCAGCTGGTCAGCCAGCAGGCGACGGTTAATCGGATGGTCATCCACGACCAGAATCATCATATCGTCGTTCACCGACGCCAGCGATTCCGGTGACGGGAGGGTCGCCGCGCCATCGTTCTCTTCGAGCTGCACGCTGTAGATGCGCGCCAGCAGCCCCAACAGCTCATGTGGCGTCGCCACACTGTGAACCCACTCGCCCGGCGCACGCTCAACCGGAATACCGATGTGACGACGACAGAACATCACCACGCCCCTTCCCTGCCACGGTTGCGCCAGCGTGTCATCGGTGATCAGCACATCGTCCACGTCCGGCGTCTGGCCTTCATAACGGGAAACCCGCACGCCGCTGTGGTTCAGCAGTGCCGTCAGATAATCATTCAGCGAGGCGTTGTGTACCGCCAGCCAGCAGCGCTTATCGCTCAGGCCGTCAACCGTCGTTTTCGCCGGATACTGCGCAGAATAGAGCGGAATACGAATGGTGAACTGGCTGCCCATACCGGGTTCGGTATCCACCGAGATATCGCCGTCCATCATGCTGACGAGCTTCTCACAAATTGCCAGCCCCAGCCCGGTCCCCTGGAAGTTACGCTGCACGCCGGTACCAACCTGGAAGAACGGGTCAAACAGACGAACCACTTCCTTCGCCGGGATCCCAACGCCAGTATCACGCACACGAATGCTCAGGTAGTCCCCTGCCCGGCACACATGCAACACGATACAGCCGATGTCGGTGAACTTGATGGCGTTACTGAGCAGGTTCGAAATGACCTGCTGCAGACGCATAGGATCGCCATGCAGCGTCAGCGGTACGTCTGGCTCAATAAAGCAATAGAGACCCAGCTGTTTACGTACCACCAGCGGCAGATAGTTGGCGCTGATGTGGTTCATCACCTCGCGCGGAGAGAACTCGCGCGGTTCAATTTTCAGCTGCTCGGACTCAATTTTCGAGAAGTCGAGAATGTCGCTGATGATTTTCAGCAGCAGGCTTGAAGAGTTGTTCATCGCCGTCACCAGGCGATCAACGCCTTTCGGCAGCTCTTTGGTTTGCAGCAGATCGAGGTTGCCGATAATCCCGTACAGCGGCGTACGCAGTTCGTGACTGACGGTGGCAAGGAACATGGATTTCGACTGGCTGGCCTGCTCTGCCGCCTGGGCCATCTCCTGCAAAGACTCTTCCATCTTCACACGTGCTGAGACATCCACCAGCACGCAAATCGCCACGTTTTCATTGCGATAGCGCGAATGCACGAAGCTTATCTGTAAGTTGGTGTGGGTGCTGGTCAGCACGTCGACAAAATTCACCTGCTGACCACAGATAATTTGCGTCAGCCTTTGCCGGTCCTCGTGCGTCAGCATGTTCAGGTAGTTATGCGCCAGTTCATTACTGAGGATATTGGTGCCGTCCTGGGTGCGCAGGATACAGATCCCCACCGGTGCGGAGGCAACAATCTTACGGTTAAACTGCTCGTGTTCCTCCAGACGCTGGGCATCGCTTTCAGCGGGGATAAAAATCTTCCGCTCATACATCCGCGCCAGGGTAAACAGCGCGCCACCGGCCAGCACGTTCAGCAGGATGGCATTCATGATAAGAATACGGATCCGCTCAAGCACCATATCCACCGGCAGGGAATAGACAATACTCAGCGACGATGGCGGTAAGCTTTTCTTCAGCACCAGCTCACGGAATCCTGAGGTATAGCCAAACCACGAACGCTCCTGCATCCAGTGCGGATCGACGTTCAGGCGATTATCCGGCCCGGTGAGTGAAATCAGGGGATGGCCGTTCTCATCCAGAATGGTCACTCCCATCGGCAGACTGCCCGGCGTGAAGAAGTTTTCCATGCGGATGGTCTGTTCAATGCCCAGCAGCGCCTGCAGGCGATTGCCCAGATAAACCGGCGTCAGCGCATAGAAATAGCCCACACCCATGCGCGGCCCCTGGCTTATCCAGAAGATGTTATTCCCGCGCTCGTCCTGCGGCGCATTGCGGTATTTCAAAATGCGTTCATGCAGGCTTTTCAGCGCATCATCACGTTCGACGGGCACATCACGCAGGCCAAAGTCGGCCATGCAGAGGTTTTCGCTGCCAATCAGGAACACGCGGTTCAGGTCATAGGCGGCGGAGAAGTTGTCGCGCCAGTAGCGCATAAACCAGGAGAGCGATTCCAGGGAACCGCGCCAGGTGTTGCTCATGGCGGAGCAGTCGGAATCCGGGAACAGCGGCTCGAAATCCGGTACTTCGGTTTTGTCATTACGGCCGCGGATGGCAAGAATACCGTTTTCCGCCGTCAGGCGATTTTCGGCAATGTACTTCAGCTCCTTCATCACGTCGGAGGTGCGCTGAATATAGCGCTGGGCCTGATCGGAACTTAGGTTAAATTCCTGACGGATCTCCGCTTCTTTCTGGTGCAGCGCGTTAACGATGTAAAACACCGAGGACAAGGCCACCAGTAACCAAAGCAAGAGCGCCAGCGCCCGAAACAGATAGCGAGAGACTTTCAGCGTGGTTCGAAAGGAGACGAGGTATTTCAAAGGGGCGAGGCTCCGCCGTCGGGGTCAAAAAGAATGTGGTTAAGGTAGCGGTAAACGCGGCTTGTCGCAACGTTGACTTGTCTGCATCTGCAAAAGAAAAGGGCCGGAATCCGGCCCTTTATGCGTCAGGAGACATTACTCGTCAGCATCATCCGCTGCATCATCGTCGGTGTCCACTTCCGGTGCGATATCATCATCACCTTCCGCGACGCTACCGTCGATGGAGTCGAGCTCTTCGTCGTCCACTGGCTCAGCAACACGTTGCAGACCCACCACGTTTTCATCTTCCGCCGTACGGATGAGGATAACGCCCTGGGTATTACGACCCACCACGCTAATCTCCGACACGCGGGTACGCACCAGCGTACCGGCATCGGTGATCATCATGATCTGGTCGGCATCGTCTACCTGCACCGCGCCCACAACGGAACCGTTGCGCTCGGTCACCTTGATAGAGATAACGCCCTGCGTGCCACGCGACTTGGTTGGGTATTCCCCTTCCGCGGTACGTTTACCGTAACCATTCTGCGTCACGGTCAGGATAGCCCCTTCCCCGCGCGGAATAATCAGAGAAACGACGCTGTCTTCGCCCGCCAGTTTGATACCGCGAACGCCCGTTGCGGTACGACCCATTGCGCGGACGGCGTCTTCTTTGAAGCGCACCACTTTACCGGCTGCGGAGAAGAGCATGACTTCATCTTTGCCTGAAGTCAGATCGACGCCAATCAGCTCATCGCCTTCGTTCAGGTTCACCGCGATGATACCGGCAGAACGTGGACGGCTGAACTCGGTCAGCGCGGTTTTCTTCACGGTACCGCTGGCGGTCGCCATAAAGACGTTCACGCCCTCTTCGTACTCGCGTACCGGCAGAATGGCAGTGATACGTTCGTTCGCTTCCAGGGGCAGCAGGTTAACGATCGGACGACCACGTGCACCACGGCTCGCTTCCGGCAACTGGTAGACCTTCATCCAGTACAGACGACCCCGGCTGGAGAAGCAGAGGATGGTGTCATGGGTGTTCGCCACCAGCAGACGGTCGATAAAGTCTTCTTCTTTAATACGTGCCGCAGATTTGCCTTTACCACCACGACGCTGTGCTTCGTAGTCAGTTAACGGCTGATACTTCACGTAGCCCTGGTGAGACAGGGTCACAACAACGTCTTCCTGGTTGATCAGGTCTTCGATGTTGATATCTGCGGAGTTGGCGGTGATTTCGGTGCGACGCTCATCGCCGAACTGATCGCGGATCAGCTCCAGCTCTTCGCGGATCACTTCCATCAGGCGCTCTGCGCTGCCCAGAATGTGCAGCAGTTCAGCGATCTGCTCCAGCAGCTCTTTATATTCGTCGAGCAGTTTTTCATGCTCAAGGCCGGTCAGTTTCTGCAGACGCAGATCCAGAATCGCCTGGGCCTGCTGTTCAGTCAGGTAGTACTGACCATCACGCACGCCGAATTCAGGTTCCAGCCACTCAGGACGCGCGGCGTCATCACCGGCACGCTCCAGCATTGCCGCAACGTTGCCCAGATCCCACGGACGGGAAATCAGCGCGGTTTTCGCTTCCGCCGGGGTTGGCGCGCGACGGATCAGCTCGATGATCGGGTCGATGTTGGCCAGCGCCACAGCCAGTGCCTCAAGGATGTGGGCACGGTCACGCGCTTTACGCAGTTCGAAAATGGTACGACGGGTCACCACTTCGCGGCGGTGACGGACAAACGCGCTCAGGATCTCTTTCAGGTTCATGATCTTCGGCTGACCATGGTGCAGTGCAACCATGTTGATACCGAAGGAGACCTGCAGCTGAGTCTGGGAGTACAGGTTGTTCAGCACAACCTCGCCCACCGCGTCGCGTTTGATTTCAATCACGATGCGCATACCGTCTTTATCAGACTCGTCGCGCAGCGCGCTGATGCCTTCAACACGTTTTTCTTTTACCAGCTCGGCGATTTTTTCAATCAGTCGCGCTTTGTTCACCTGATACGGGATCTCGTGAACAATGATGGTTTCACGGCCGGTTTTGGCATCTGCTTCCACTTCGGCGCGGGCACGGATGTAAATCTTGCCGCGACCGGTGCGGTACGCTTCTTCAATACCACGACGACCGTTGATGATGGCCGCCGTCGGGAAGTCCGGGCCCGGGATGTGTTCCATCAGCCCTTCAATGCTGATGTCTTCATCGTCGATATAGGCCAGGCAGCCGTTGATCACTTCGGTGATGTTGTGCGGCGGAATGTTGGTCGCCATCCCTACGGCGATACCGGACGAACCGTTCACCAGCAGGTTAGGGATCTTCGTTGGCATGACGTCAGGAATTTTTTCCGTGCCATCGTAGTTATCAACGAAATCAACCGTCTCTTTTTCCAGGTCGGCCATCAGCTCATGGGCAATTTTCGCCAGACGGATTTCCGTATAACGCATTGCCGCGGCGGAGTCGCCGTCGATAGAACCAAAGTTACCCTGACCATCTACCAGCATGTAACGCAGCGAGAAAGGCTGCGCCATACGAACGATGGTGTTGTACACCGCGAAATCACCATGGGGATGGTATTTACCGATTACGTCACCAACGACACGGGCAGATTTTTTGTAGGCTTTATTCCAGTCATTGCCCAATACGTTCATGGCGTATAGTACGCGACGGTGTACCGGCTTCAGGCCATCGCGGACGTCCGGCAGCGCACGGCCAACAATGACCGACATCGCATAGTCCAGATAGGAGCTCTTCAGCTCTTCCTCGATGTTAACCGGTGTAATTTCTCTCGCAAGGTCGCTCATCTAACCGCTATCCCTCTACTGTATCCCGGATTCAAAGGTCGCAAATTATAACACAGCCGCGGTGATACAGGTAAACCTATACGCTTTATTCACAGGGATTGCCTGATATACTCATTCGTCTTGCTAAATAAGGAGTAAAAGCGCCCATGAATGCCGAAAAATCCCCGGTGGCTCACAACGTAGACCACGAAGAGATTGCCAAATTTGAAGCGGTGGCGTCCCGCTGGTGGGATCTCGAAGGTGAGTTCAAACCTCTGCATCGCATCAACCCGCTGCGTCTGGGCTATATCGCGGAGCGTTCCGGCGGTCTGTTCGGTAAAAAAGTGCTCGACGTCGGCTGCGGCGGCGGCATCCTGGCAGAGAGCATGGCGCGCGAAGGGGCCACCGTCACCGGCCTGGATATGGGTTTTGAACCGTTGCAGGTTGCCCGTCTGCATGCGCTGGAGTCCGGGATTCAGGTGGAGTACGTGCAGGAAACCGTTGAAGAACACGCGGCAAAACATGCGCACCAGTACGACGTGGTCACCTGCATGGAGATGCTGGAGCACGTTCCCGACCCGCAGTCCGTCGTCAACGCCTGCGCAAAACTGGTGAAACCGGGCGGCCAGGTCTTCTTCTCGACCATCAACCGTAACGGCAAAGCCTGGCTGATGGCCGTCGTCGGCGCAGAGTATGTACTGCGCATGGTGCCCAAAGGTACACACGACGTGAAGAAATTCATCAAGCCTGCCGAGTTACTGGGTTGGGTTGACCAGACGTGGCTCAAGGAGCAGCACATCACCGGTCTGCACTACAATCCGCTGACCGATAAATTCAAACTCGCCCCGGGCGTGGATGTTAACTATATGTTGCACACCACCGCCAAAAACGACTAACGTCATCCATTATTCTTATAAAGAATGCGCGACATCATGTTGCGCAATTCTGACCTCCCGTTGAAGAAATCAGCACTCGATCAAATTTTGAATTTTTTTTCTTAATTATTGACATCTCTTCCAGGCCTTACAGCATGAGGACTTAGCCTTTTTTACCCTTTCACAACCTCAATTTAACGTCAAAATCAACCCTTGTACTGAAAAGAATCCTTACTAGAATACTCACCATATAGCGTTTCTCTTATCGCAAAACCCCTATATGTAGTATTTATCCACAGAGTTAGTCACAAGGCGGATCTGTGGATAAACGGGGGATATTTTTTTATTTCACGGACAGGTAAAACCCACATGAATCAGAGTCTGCTGGTGACAAAGCGCGACGGTACTACCGAGCGTATCAATCTGGACAAAATCCATCGAGTTCTCGACTGGGCAGCAGAAGGCCTGAACAACGTATCTATCTCCCAGGTTGAACTGCGTTCCCATATTCAGTTCTACGACGGCATCAAAACGTCTGATATCCACGAAACCATCATCAAAGCGGCGGCGGATCTGATCTCCCGCGAAGCGCCGGATTATCAGTACCTCGCTGCACGTCTGGCGATTTTCCACCTGCGTAAAAAAGCCTACGGCCAGTTCGAGCCGCCTGCGCTTTACGACCACGTGGTGAAAATGGTTGAGCTGGGTAAATACGACACGCATCTGCTGGAAGACTATACGGAAGAAGAGTTCGAGCAGATGAACGGGTTTATCGATCACTGGCGTGATATGAACTTCTCCTACGCAGCGGTGAAACAGCTCGAAGGCAAATACCTGGTCCAGAACCGTGTCACGGGCGAAATCTACGAGAGCGCCCAGTTCCTCTATATTCTGGTGGCCGCCTGCCTGTTCTCTAACTACCCGCGTGACACCCGTCTGGAATACGTTAAGCGTTTCTATGATGCGGTCTCTACGTTCAAGATTTCTCTGCCGACGCCGATTATGTCTGGCGTGCGTACCCCAACCCGTCAGTTCAGCTCCTGCGTACTGATCGAGTGCGGCGACAGCCTGGATTCCATCAACGCGACCTCCAGCGCGATTGTCAAATACGTCTCCCAGCGTGCCGGTATCGGTATCAACGCCGGCCGCATTCGTGCCCTGGGCAGCCCAATTCGCGGCGGTGAAGCGTTCCATACCGGTTGTATCCCGTTCTACAAGCACTTCCAGACCGCAGTAAAATCCTGCTCTCAGGGCGGCGTGCGCGGTGGTGCGGCAACCCTGTTCTACCCAATGTGGCACCTGGAAGTCGAAAGCCTGCTGGTACTGAAAAACAACCGTGGTGTTGAAGGTAACCGCGTGCGTCACATGGACTACGGCGTGCAGATCAACAAACTGATGTACACCCGTCTGCTGAAAGGTGAAGACATTACCCTGTTCAGCCCGTCCGATGTCCCGGGTCTGTATGACGCGTTCTTCGCCGATCAGGACGAGTTTGAACGTCTGTACACCAAATACGAAAAAGACGACAGCATCCGTAAACAGCGCGTGAAGGCGGTCGATCTGTTCTCCCTGATGATGCAGGAGCGTGCCTCTACCGGCCGTATCTACATCCAGAACGTTGACCACTGCAACACCCACAGCCCGTTTGATCCGGTTGTTGCGCCAGTGCGCCAGTCTAACCTGTGCCTGGAGATCGCCCTTCCGACCAAACCGCTGGAAGACGTGAACGACGAAAACGGCGAAATCGCGCTGTGTACGCTGTCTGCGTTCAACCTGGGCGCGATTAAGAGCCTGGACGAGCTGGAAGAGCTGGCAGTGCTGGCCGTCCGTGCGCTCGACGCCCTGCTGGACTACCAGGATTACCCAATCCCGGCGGCGAAACGCGGCGCAATGGGCCGTCGTACGCTGGGTATCGGCGTCATCAACTTCGCCTACTGGCTGGCGAAACACGGTAAGCGTTACTCCGACGGCAGCGCGAACAACCTGACCCACGAAACGTTCGAAGCGATCCAGTATTACCTGCTGAAAGCGTCTAACGAGCTGGCGAAAGAGCAAGGCGCATGCCCGTGGTTTAACGAAACCACCTATGCGAAAGGCATTCTGCCAATCGACACCTACAAGAAAGACCTGGATGCGATTGCAAACGCGCCGCTGCATCTGGACTGGGAAGCACTGCGTGAGTCCATTAAGACTCACGGCCTGCGCAACTCCACGCTCTCTGCCCTGATGCCGTCTGAGACCTCTTCGCAGATCTCTAACGCCACCAACGGTATCGAGCCGCCGCGCGGTCACGTCAGCATCAAAGCGTCGAAAGACGGTATCCTGCGCCAGGTGGTGCCGGATTACGAGCAGCTGAAAGACAACTACGAGCTGCTGTGGGAAATGCCAAACAATGACGGCTATCTGCAGCTGGTGGGTATCATGCAGAAATTCATCGATCAGTCGATCTCTGCCAATACCAACTACGACCCGACGCGTTTCCCGTCTGGTAAAGTGCCAATGCAGCAACTGCTGAAAGACCTGCTCACCGCGTACAAATTTGGCGTGAAAACTCTGTATTATCACAACACCCGTGATGGTGCAGAAGACGCGCAGGACGATCTGGCACCGTCAATTCAGGATGATGGCTGCGAAAGCGGCGCATGTAAGATCTAATAAATCCCCTCATCCTAACCCTCTCCCACCGGGAGAGGGTACTCTTTCCCCCTCTCCCTGTGGGAGAGGGCCGGGACGAGGGGGAAATAACACCACAGGACACACTCATGGCATATACCACCTTTTCACAGACGAAAAACGACCAGCTCAAAGAGCCGATGTTCTTCGGCCAGCCGGTCAATGTGGCACGCTACGATCAGCAAAAATATGACATCTTCGAAAAGCTGATTGAAAAGCAACTCTCCTTCTTCTGGCGTCCGGAGGAAGTTGACGTTTCCCGCGATCGTATTGATTTCCAGGCGTTGCCGGAGCATGAAAAACACATTTTCATCAGTAACCTGAAGTACCAGACGCTGCTGGACTCCATTCAGGGCCGCAGCCCGAACGTTGCCCTGCTGCCGCTGATCTCCATTCCGGAACTGGAAACCTGGGTGGAAACCTGGGCGTTCTCGGAGACGATCCACTCCCGCTCTTACACCCACATCATCCGCAATATCGTTAACGATCCGGCGGTGGTGTTTGACGATATCGTCACCAACGAGCAGATTCAGAAACGCGCGGAAGGGATTGCCCACTATTACGACGAGCTGATCGAGATGACCAGCTACTGGCACCTGCTGGGCGAAGGGACCCACAACGTGAACGGCAAAACCGTCACCGTGAACCTGCGCGCGCTGAAAAAGCAGCTGTACCTGTGCCTGATGAGCGTTAACGCCCTGGAAGCCATCCGCTTCTACGTGAGCTTTGCCTGCTCCTTTGCGTTTGCCGAGCGCAAGCTGATGGAAGGTAACGCCAAAATCATCCGTCTGATCGCCCGTGACGAAGCCCTGCACCTGACCGGCACCCAGCACATGCTGAACCTGTTGCGCAGCGGTGCAGACGACCCGGAGATGGCGGAAATCGCTGAAGAGTGCAAGCAGGAGTGCTACGACCTGTTCGTGCTGGCCGCACAGCAGGAGAAAGAGTGGGCAGACTACCTGTTCCGCGACGGCTCCATGATTGGCCTGAACAAAGACATTCTGTGCCAGTACGTTGAGTACATCACCAACATCCGTATGCAGGCGGTCGGTCTCGATCTGCCATTCCAGACGCGTTCCAACCCGATCCCGTGGATCAACACCTGGCTGGTGTCCGATAACGTGCAGGTGGCGCCACAAGAAGTGGAAGTCAGTTCTTACCTGGTCGGTCAGATTGATTCTGAAGTCAACACTGACGACCTGAGCAATTTCCAGCTCTGATGACGCGCGTAACGCTGAGTCTTTCGGGCACAGAAGTGCTGTGCCAGGAAGAGCACCCTTCCCTGCTGGCAGCCCTTGAGGCGAATCAGGTGACGGTAGAGTATCAGTGTCGTGAAGGCTATTGCGGCTCCTGCCGCTGCCGCCTGGTCACCGGCCAGGTGGACTGGCTGACCGAACCGCTGGCCTTTATCAATGAAGGGGAAATTTTGCCCTGCTGCTGCCGGGCAAAAGGTGATATTGAAATAGAAATATAGCGCCAACCCCTCCTTTCGGGTTCGTGATTTACGAACCCGTGATTCGCCTTTCCTCACCTGTTCACCCCTCCTCATGCCGCTTACTCTAACGGTATATCCACCTGAGGAGGCCATCAGCAATGTCCGTTTTATCCTTAGAGCAGTTCATGACCACATCCCCTGAGCAGATGCCCTACGATATTATTATCGTTGGCGCGGGCTCTGCCGGGGCAGTGCTGGCAGCACGTCTTAGCGAAGATGAGCAGACACGTGTTCTGCTGCTGGAATATGGTCCGTCTTTTGATCCCGATGGCTATCCGGAACTGCTTTACAGCGGCAATATTATCGCGGCGAATGGCGATCAGCGATATGAATGGGGCTATTACGCCAGCCCGGTCAGCCAGCCCGATCCCGTCTATACTCCGCGCGGTAAAACCCTCGGCGGAAGTTCAGCCATTAACGCCGCCGTCGCCTGCCGGGCGCTCCCCTGGGATTTCGAACGCATCACGGCAAAAGGGCTTAAGGGCTGGAAATATGAGGATGTGCTGCCCTACTACAAAAAGATGGAAACCTACCCTTTGGGTGAGGATAAATATCACGGTCGTGAAGGTCCACTTCCGATCCATCAGATGACGTTAGAGGAGATCACCCCAGTTCAGCGGGCCACCCTGGAAGCGGCGTGGCAGTTGGGTTTTGCGCGGGTTGAAGACTTTAACCACCCAGAAGCCAACAACGGCGCCGGGCCCAATCCGATGAATATCATTAACGGCGTTCGGGTGAATACCGGAATGGCATGGCTTACCCGCAAGGTGCGCCAGCGCCCGAACCTGACCATCGTGTATGGGGCGCTCACGGACAAGCTGATCGTTGAGGAGAACCGGGTCAAAGGCGTGCAGCTTGCCGACGGGGAACAGTGCTTTGCCCGCCAGACGATCCTCAGCGCCGGCGCCTATGGTTCTGCCGCGATATTGCTGCGCTCAGGCATCGGCCCACGCCACCATCTGGAATCGCTGTCGATCCCCGTCGTGAAAGAGGCCCCGGTGGGTGAGCGTCTGCGGGATCACGCCTTCTACTGGATCAACTTCGCCGGAAAAGCCGAACTTAAGGGCCACGAGCATCCGGTTGTCGCCGCCCAGATCTGGACGAATTCAAGCTTTGCCAAATCAGCCCGCGAAATGGACATTGCCATTTCCCCTTCGCATCTGTTACCTGCAGACCTCAGCCCAACCGGCGTCGCCTTCTCCCTCGGGCTGGAACTCATGCATTGCAGCTCCACAGGCTACATCCGCCTGAAGAGCCGTGACCCTCACGATGCACCGGAAATAGCGCTTAATCACCTGACGACAGAAGATGACATGCGCCGGATGGTCGAGTGTTTTCGTCTGGCACGCCTGCTGGCGGATATGCCGCCGCTGCGCCAGCTCATTGAGTACGAAATCAGCCCGGGAGCCTCGGTCGGGGATGATGAATCTGACATTCGCCAGGCTCTGGCGCAGGGGGTTAGCACCCTCCAGCATCCCTGCTCCACCGCACCGATGGGACCCCCTGATGACCCCTATGCCGTGGTGGATGAAAACGGGTGCCTCTATGGTCTGCATGACTTACGGGTCATCGACGCATCGATCTTGCCCGAAATCCCGCTCATCAACCTCAATCCGACCATCATCATGATGGCAGAAAAACTGGCTGATGCGCTGCGTAACGATATTCATGAGGAGAGGAAAAATGGTATCCATCAAGCCGGAAAACAGCGCCAGAATAATGAAACAATCGTACGACGTCATAGTCGCAGGCGGTGGTTCAGCGGGTGCGGTTCTCGCCGCACGTCTTAGCGAGAACCCTGACTGCCAGGTATTGCTGCTGGAGGGCGGCCCCGTCTTTGCCCCCGATGGCTGGCCGGACGAACTGGCGCAAAGCCACTCTGTTGGCGGCGGTGATTACGTCTGGGAACACGGCGCGGCAACGGGAACCGATCACACCTCTGGTCATCTGCGGGCCAAAGTGCTCGGTGGCGGCTCCACGATCAACGCAGGCGCGTTTGTTCGCGCCCCTAAATTCGATTTTGACCGCTGGGTAAAGCGCGGCCTGAGCGACTGGTCGTTTGATAAGGTCTTACCGTGGTTCAAACGGCTTGAAAATGCCGACTATGGCGACGATCGCTGGCATGGCCGCCACGGTCCCGTTCCGGTGCGATTACCTGCGCTTGAGACACTCAGTCCGGCAAGTCAGGCGTTTTATCACGCCTGTCGCGCTCACGGCTTTGCCGCCATTGACGATATTAACGGCGAACAACAACACGGCGTCGCCATCTATCCACTGAATGTTGTCAACGGCATCCGGCAAAACACTGGCATGGTCTACCTGACGGCGGAGGTTCGGGCGCGCAAGAATCTGTCAATTGTCGGCATGACGGTTGTGGATAAAGCGCTGATAGACAATTCGCGGGTGAACGGCATACAGCTTGCGGATGGGACACGGATCGCTGCCGACTGCGTGTTCCTTTGTGCCGGTGCGGCCGGTACGCCAGCCATTCTGTTACGCTCCGGCATTGGTCCTGCTGACGATTTACGCCGTCTGGAAATCCCGCTAAAACAGGATCTCCCCGTTGGCCGCAATTTGCAGGAACAACCCGTGAACGGGATCATGCTGGCGACCTCTGCAGAACATGCCAGCTATCCCCCAATAGGTGCAACGCTCTGGACACAATCTTCGCTGGCCGCAGCCAACGAACTGGATCTGTATATCAGCAATAACCACTTCGTCGATCCAGGACTGTTTCCACACGGGGCGGGTTTCCAGCTCTTTTTCACCGTGGCTCGCCCCTGTGCCCGTGGGCGTCTGACACTGACGAGCCGCAATCCGCTGCTCGCCCCCAGCATCGATCTCAATCTGCTGGGCGACGAGCGCGACGTCATGCGGATGGTCGAAGCGGTGAAGTTGTCCCGGGCACTGGTGCAGGAAGGTCCATTGCAGGCACTGGTTACTGGCGAAGTCCCGGCAGTTAAAGGCGGTAAACTCGCCAAAACAGACCAGCAGATAGCTGAGGAGCAGCGTGCGACGGTGAAAAGCAATCTACACCTCAGCGCGACAGCACCGATGGGTAAAGAAAGCGATCCGGCAGCAGTCGTGGACGCGTGCGGCAACGTCTTTGGCATTAACGGGCTGTTTGTCGTCGATGCCTCGCTGTTCCCGGACGTTCCCTCTCAGGCGACTAACCCGGATGTGATCATGGCGGCAGAATATCTCGCCAGCCGTTTTTCCGGCTCCCTGAACGGCGCATAGTAAACCGAATAAGCCATAAAGGAGCGCCTGTGTGAACAAGTTCGTGGAGATGAGCACGTTTGTTTCGGTTGTTGAGTCGCAAAGCTTTGTTGGCGCGGCGGCAAAGCTGGGGACATCAAAATCGGTGGTCAGCCAGCGCGTCAAGATGCTGGAGAAACGGCTTGGCGCAAGCTTGCTGGAGCGTGGGCCCCGCCTTAGCCTGACGGAAGCGGGTCTGCTTTTTTATCAGGAGTGCGTGCGTATCCTTGACGAAGTCACACAGGCGGAAGAAGCCGTAGCACCCTCACGCAGCGAGCTTCACGGCGAGCTGCGTATCGCCACCTCGCATACCTTTATGACCACCCATCTGTCGACGATCCTGGCCGGATTTATTGGCGCTCATCCGGGACTGTCTCTCGATATCTCGACAGAAGATCGGCAGATTAATATGCATCAGCCCGACTTTGATATCGCCATCCGCCTGGGTCTCGTCCCGGACTCTACGCTCATCGCCCGCACGCTGGCGCGCAATCTGACCTGGCTGTGCGCGAGCCCGGACTATCTGGCGCAACGGGGCACGCCTGTGCACCCCGTTGAGCTGGGCAGCATGACGGACTGTTATATACCCACCGTGCGCCAGGCGGTTGCTGGCAGCTACTGCATAACGGGCAGCGCCAGAACTGGCGCGTCAGAAATCGTCTGCGTTCGGATAATGCTTTCAGCCTGCTGGAAGCCGCCAAAGCAGGGCTTGGGATTGTGGTCATGCCGTTATTTTTAGGTGCTGATGCGATATTGCGCGGAGAACTGAATATTATTTTACCCGGCTGGCAACCGGATGGTGGCAACATTGTGGCCCTGTATCGCCAGACGCGTCGCGCCTCGCCGGTGATCCAGGCGCTGGTCAACCTGGTCGCAGAACAGCTAGGGCCAGAGCCAGAATGGGAAAAAAAGCTAAGGCTGGCCGGCCTACTGCCCGAATAAAAAAGGGCCTTACGGCCCCTTGTATTACTTGTTATGCAGGAATGAAACTGCTTTATCCGGGAAATCCGTAAACAACCCGTCTACGTCCGCCTGCTTATACAACACCTCGTAAAGCTGATTCACGTCCGTGGCGTACGGCGGTAACTGGTCAGCACGCACCGTATACGGATGCACCTGCATCTTGCTGGCGTGTGCCTCTTTTACCATCGCCGTCAGCTTCACGTGGCCCGGGGTTGAACCTTCCGCCACCAGCATGTGGTAATCCGGCCCGATCCCGTCGGCGTACTGCGCGATCTGCTTCATGGCGCCCGGTTTGAACATCCAATCGTAGTTGTAGTTTACCCACTTGCCGTCTGCCTGCTTCTCCTGGGTTTCGTTCCAGTCGGTATAGGCAATCAGCTGGATCAGATTGAGATCCATCCCCATCTTTGGCTCCAGCTCGGTTTTGATGCGCTTCAGTTCCGCGGCGTCAAAACACTGGAGATAAACTTTGTCCTTCTTGCTGGTGTAGCCGTACTGCTTCAGCACCTCCAGCGTCTTCGCGGCAATATCCTTCCCTTCCTGGTGATGGAACCAAGGGGCTTTAATTTCCGGATAGATACCGATATTTTTGCCCGTCGAGTGGTTCAGCCCCTGAACAAACTCAATCTCTTCCTGGAAGGTATGGATACGGAAGTCAGATTTACCCATCGGGAAACGTCCCGGATAAACCTGCACCTTCTTGCCGTTTTCAATCTCGAAGCCTTCGGTAAACTTCAGAGAGCGGATTTCATCCAGAGTAAAATCGATGGCGTAAAAACGACCATCTTTACGGGCGCGGTCCGGGAAACGCTCCGCCACATCGGTCACGCGATCAAGATAGTGGTCATGCAGGACGACCAGCTGGTCGTCCTTTGTCATCACCAGATCCTGCTCAAGATAATCGGCCCCCTGCGCGTAGGCCATCGCTTTCGCCGGCAGCGTATGCTCCGGCAGATAGCCGCTTGCGCCGCGATGGGCAATAACGATTTTATCCGCCGCCAGTGCGGAGCCGGTCATCAGGCCCGCCAGCAGCAGACCGGTCGCTAATTGAGTTAATTTCATGGCAATGCTCCTTATTGACGACGCGCCAGCACGTCCGCGTGGTGACGTTTTTCACCGATCATCACAACAATCAGCAGCAGTACCGCCAGCACGCTGCCGCCGATCATTACCATAAAGCCGCCGTCCCAGCCGAAGAAGTCAACGGTATAGCCCACGATGGCGCTCGCCGCGACCGAACCGCCCAGGTAGCCAAACAGACCGGTAAAGCCTGCCGCCGTACCGGCTGCTTTTTTCGGTGCCAGTTCCAGCGCATGCAGACCGATCAACATAACAGGACCATAAATCAGGAAGCCGATGACGATCATACAGGTCATATCCACGCCCGGGTTACCCGGCGGGTTGAGCCAGTAGACGACGGTGGCAATGGTCACGAGCGTCATAAAGAAGACGCCCGTTGCGCCACGGTTGCCCTTAAATACTTTGTCCGACATCCAGCCGCAAATCAGCGTCCCCGGGATCCCCGCGTATTCGTACAGGAAGTAGGCCCAGGAGGATTTATCCAGCGCGAAATGCTTCACCTCTTTCAGGTAGGTCGGTGACCAGTCGAGGATGCCGTAACGCAGCAGGTAAACAAACACGTTCGCAACCGCGATGTACCACAGCAGTTTGTTTGGCAACACGTACTTCATGAAGATCTGCTTTGCCGTCAGCTCTTCTTCGTGCTTCTCGCTGTAATCATCCGGATAGTCGTTTTTGTACTCCTCAATCGGCGGCAGGCCGCAGGACTGCGGTGTATCGCGCATCAGCGCAAACGCGATAATCGCCACCAGAATGGCGCCAAAGGCAGGCATATAGAGCGCAGCGTGCCAGTCGTTGAACCAGGCCATCCCCAGCAGGAACAGCAGAGGCGGAATGCCGCCACCCACGTTATGCGCGCAGTTCCACACCGACACGATGCCGCCACGCTCCTTTTGCGACCACCAGTGCACCATGGTACGCCCGCATGGCGGCCATCCCATCCCCTGGAACCAGCCGCACAGGAACAACAGCACAAACATAATGGCGATGCTGGACGTTGCCCATGGCACAAAGCCCATAAACAGCATCACCGCCGCCGCCAGGATCAGACCGGCTGGCAGGAACACGCGCGGATTCGAGCGATCCGACACCGATCCCATGATGAATTTCGAAAAGCCGTAGGCGATGGAGATCCCCGACAGCGCGAACCCGAGATCGCCACGCGAAAAGCCCTGCTCAACCAGATAAGGCATGGCGAGGGCAAAGTTTTTACGCACAAGGTAATACGCCGCATACCCGAAGAAGATCCCCAGGAAGATTTGCCAGCGCAGGCGGCGGTAAAGCGGATCTATTTCTGCCTCAGGCAGACGCGCCCGGTGCGGCGCAGGTTTAAAGATACTGAGCATGACAGCCTCCGTGGCCATGTATTGAATTTACAGGGGTTTAACTGCCCCAAACTCCAGCAAGGCGGGGATGTTAAGAAATCACGGTGATTGTTACTGTGAATCAACGCACAAATTGTTACAGAAATATGACAACATGCGCAAAAAAGCGCATGAAATCACGTTTCACTTTCGAATTTCGCTCGTTTGTGTTCGAAATCAAACAAACCACAGTTTTCATGTGGCTAAATGATAAAAAACGAACACAGAGGGATGACAATGACAATTCACGATCCACGCTACAGCGATGTGATTATCATTGGCGGGGGCGCGACCGGCGCTGGCATCGCACGCGACTGTGCGCTCAGAGGGCTGAGCGTCACGCTCCTGGAGCGCCATGATATTGCGACCGGCGCTACCGGACGCAATCATGGCCTGCTGCACAGCGGCGCCCGCTACGCCGTTACCGACGGCGAATCGGCACGCGAATGTATCGCCGAAAATCAGATCCTGCGACGTATCGCCCGCCACTGTATTGAACCGACCGACGGCCTGTTTATTACGCTTCCCGAAGACGATCTCGCCTTTCAGTCAACTTTCATTACCGCCTGCCAGGCCGCGGGAATTCAGGCGCAAGCCATTGACCCGGCCCTCGCTCGCCGCATCGAACCTTCGGTTAATCCGGCACTGACGGGTGCAGTAAAAGTCCCGGACGGCACCGTGGATCCGTTTCGTCTGACGGCGGCCAACATGCTGGATGCCCGCGAGCACAGCGCGCGGATCCTGACCGGCCATCAGGTCACCGGGCTTATCCGTGAGGGGCATCGCATCGTGGGCGTGCGGGTCCTGGATACGCAGTACAACGAACACAGCGAGCTGTATGCCGCTGTGGTGGTCAACGCGGCGGGGATCTGGGGGCAACGCATCGCAGAATACGCCGATTTATCTGTGCGCATGTTCCCGGCCAAAGGCTCGCTGCTGATCCTCGACCACCGCATTAATAACCATGTCATCAACCGCTGCCGTAAACCGTCTGACGCAGACATCCTTGTCCCCGGCGATACCATTTCGTTAATCGGGACCACCTCCACCCACGTTGACTACAGCGAGATTGACTACAATCGGGTCACCGCAGAAGAGGTCGACATCCTGCTGCGCGAAGGAGAAAAACTGGCGCCGGTGATGGCCCAGACCCGCATCCTGCGCGCCTACGCGGGTGTGCGTCCGCTTGTCGCCAGCGATAACGACCCGAGCGGGCGCAACGTCAGCCGTGGCATTGTGCTGCTTGACCATGCCGAGCGCGACGGGCTGGACGGCTTCATCACCATCACCGGCGGTAAATTGATGACCTACCGCCTGATGGCCGAATGGGCGACGGATGCTGTCTGCCGCAAGCTGGGCAATAGCGAACCGTGCGTGACCGCAGAACAGCCCCTGCCCGGCTCGCGCCAGTCCACCGAGAAAACGCTGCAAAAAATTATCTCCCTGCCTGCCCCCCTGCGTGGTTCGGCTGTCTATCGCCATGGCGACAGAACACCGGTCTGGCTGGGTGAAGGACGGCTGAGCCGCAGTCTGGTATGCGAGTGCGAGGCCGTTACCGCCGGGGAAGTGCAATACGCGGTGGAGAATCTGACGGTGAATAGCCTGCTCGATCTCCGCCGCCGCACCCGCGTCGGAATGGGCACCTGTCAGGGCGAACTGTGTGCCTGCCGTGCCGCCGGACTGCTGCAGCGTTTTCATACCACCACCGCCACCCAGTCGCTCGATCAGCTCAGCGATTTTCTGAACGAGCGCTGGAAAGGCATTCAGCCTGTCGCCTGGGGCGATGCCCTGCGTGAAAGCGAATTTACCCGCTGGGTGTACCAGGGGCTTTGCGGTCTTGAGAAGGAGCAACGCGATGAAATTTGATACGGTGATCGTCGGCGGCGGGCTGGCGGGTCTGCTCTGTGGCATCAAACTCACGAAGCAGGGACTGCGCTGCGCCATTATCACCCGGGGCCAGAGCGCCCTGCACTTCTCGTCGGGCTCGCTGGATCTGGTGGACGAAACGTACCGCGAAAAACTGCCGGCAGAGCATCCTTATCACCTGACTGGCGCGCAGCACATTGACCGCTTTGCCCTGGAAACCGAAGCGCTGCTGGCTGATTGCGGCGCACGTATGCAGGGGAGTGCCAGGCAAAATCACGCGCGCGTCACGCCGCTTGGCACCCTGCGTTCCGCCTGGCTCAGCCCGGAGGAGGTGCCCGTTGCCCCGTACAAGGCCACGCGCGTGCGGGTGGTGGGCATTAGCGGTTTTCTGGATTTTCAGCCCCATCTGGCAGCGGCCTCGCTCAGTCGCCAGGGGGTCAACGCTGAAACGGCAGAGATTGACCTTCCTGAGCTGGATGTCCTGCGCGACAACCCCAGCGAGTTCCGCGCGGTGAATATTGCCCGTTTGCTCGATAACGAAGAGAAATGGCCGCTGCTGTATGAGGCGCTCAAACCGCTTGCAGAGGGATGCGATGCGCTGTTTATGCCCGCCTGCTTTGGCTTGCAAGACAACCGGCTGTGGCGCTGGCTGTCCGACCGCCTGCCCTGCTCGCTCGGCCTGCTGCCAACGCTTCCTCCGTCGGTGCCCGGTATTCGCCTGCATACCCAGCTTCAGCGCCAGTTTGTGGTCCAGGGAGGCGTGTGGATGGGGGGTGATGAAGTGAAAAAAATCACCCTGACTGACGGCTCGGTGAGCGAAATCTGGACCCGCAACCACGACGATATTCCGCTTCGTACGCGTTACGCGGTGCTGGCAAGCGGCAGTTTCTTCAGCAACGGTCTGCTGAGCAGTCGGGACGGCATTCGCGAGGCGATTATGGGGCTGGACGTCCGCCAGAGCGCCTCTCGCGCGGACTGGTATCAGAGCGATTTCTTTGCCCCGCAGCCGTGGCAGCAGTTCGGCGTAATCGTGGATAACCAGCTGCATCCGCAACTTTCAGGAAAGTCAGTACCGAATCTCTACGCCATCGGCTCGCTTTTGGGTGGATACGATCCTATCGCCCAGGGCTGCGGCGGCGGCGTCTGCGCCATAACGGCGCTCTATGTGGCAGAGCAGATTTGCCAGCGCACGGAGGCTGAACAATGAACGATACCCGCTTTGAAAGCTGCATCAAATGCACGGTCTGCACCACCGTCTGCCCGGTCAGCGGCGTCAACCCGCGCTATCCCGGTCCGAAACAGGCCGGGCCGGACGGCGAGCGCCTGCGTCTGAAGGACGGCGCGCTGTACGATGACGCGCTGAAATACTGCATCAACTGCAAACGTTGTGAAGTCGCCTGTCCGTCGGATGTGAAAATCGGCGACATTATTCAGCGCGCCCGGGCACGCTATAGCACGCAAAAACCGTCGCTGCGCGATGCCATTCTTAGCCATACCGATCTGATGGGCAGCGTCTCCACGCCATTTGCCCCGCTGGTGAACGCCGCGACCTCGCTGAAACCGGTGCGCCAGCTGCTGGATGCCACGCTTAAGATCGACCATCACCGCAGTTTGCCCAAATATTCCCACGGCACCTTCCGCCGCTGGTACAAATCCGTAGCGGCAGACCAGGCGCGGTATGCCGACCAGGTCGCGTTCTTCCATGGCTGCTACGTGAATTACAACCATCCGCAACTGGGTAAAGATCTGCTGAAAGTGCTGAACGCCATGGGTACAGGCGTGCAGTTACTGAACAAGGAGAAATGCTGCGGCGTGCCGCTGATCGCCAACGGGTTTACCGATAAAGCGCGCAAACAGGCCAGAAGCAACGTCTCGTCGCTGCGCGAGGCCATCGTCGATAAAGGCATTCCGGTGCTGGCCACCTCCTCGACCTGTACCTTCACGCTGCGCGATGAGTATCCGCACCTGCTGGACGTGGACAATACCGGCCTGCGCGAACATATCGAGCTGGCAACCCGTTTCCTGTGGCGCAAGCTGGACAGCGGGCAGACGCTACCGCTGAAAAATTTACCCCTGAAAGTGGTCTACCACACGCCGTGCCATATGGAAAAAATGGGCTGGGCGCTTTACACGCTGGAACTGTTGCGGTTAATTCCAGGGCTGGAGCTGACGGTGCTGGATTCGCGCTGCTGCGGCATTGCGGGGACGTACGGCTTTAAGCGTGAAAATTACGAAACATCACAGGCAATTGGCACGCCGCTGTTCCGCCAGATTGAAGAGAGCGGCGCGGATATCGTGGTGACCGACTGCGAAACCTGCAAGTGGCAGATAGAGATGTCCACCAGCAAGCGCTGCGAGCATCCGATCACGTTGCTGGCGAAGGCCCTGGGTTAGGTATCGCCGGGGCCGCCGCCCCGGCAAACCGGTCACTCAACGAACAGCGATTCCACCACGTTGATCCAGCCGTGCTCGCTGGCTACCTCTTTACCTGCCAGCCAGCGACGCAGCATGTTCAGCGCCATCATGGCGCAGACGTCCTGACGCACCGCCAGGCTGTGGCGGGTGATACTCATTTTGACTCTTAAGGCATGCGTCCCTTCCGGCGTAGCCAGCGCAAAGTTGAGATATTCCTCATCCATACCCCCGACAAACAGCGCCAGCCCGGCAAAATGGTTGACCCGGCGTTCTGACGCCCAGCGCGCCGTCTGCGCCAGCGTCTCCTGCTGGAACGGCACCACCTCGCTGGCCAGCAGCGGAGCATTAACGCGCGACAGTTGCAGCGCCAGCAGGCCGCCGGTGAACTGCTCGCTGAGGGTGACGCTCAGCTGGCGCGACTGCAGATGCTTCGCAATCTGCGCCGGTAGCCCTTCCGTGCCCTCGAAAATCAGACTTTCGCCCGCCACGCGCTGCACTTCCGGCCAGAGCGCCAGCATCGCCGCTTTCTGCGTGGCAGGCCCGGTGAGCTTGAGTTCAATGATCGGCATGGAAGAGCGATAGCCCATGGATACCCCCGGCGGCAGCGGCAGGTGATCGAGGCTCTGCGCCAGATCGCTTTCCGAACGGCCAAAGGTGGTCAGGCGCAGGCAGACTGGCGGTTCAGGCAGGGTAAAACGTTGGCGAAGGCGCGGCAGGATCTGCTGTTCGACCATCACCTTAAATTCAGACGGGACACCCGGCGTGAAGAACATCAGGCAGCGGTTCAGTTGAACGGCGAAACCGCAGGCAGTACCCACCGGGTTATCGACCAGTTCGGCGCTGGCCGGGATTTCAGCCTGTTTGCGGTTGCTGGGTGCCATCACGCGGCCACGTTCGGAGAAGAAACGCTCCATGTGGGCCAGCCACTCCTCGTGCAACACCAGCCCTTCGCCTTTGGCGGTCGCGGCAGCCAGCGCGCTGAGATCGTCGCTGGTAGGGCCGAGCCCACCGTTCACAATCAGCACGTCGCAGTGTTCGCTACGCTCGCGCAGAACGGTCACCAGCGACTCAAGACTGTCGCCTACGGTATTGCGGCGCGTTAACGGTAATCCTTGCTCAAAGAAAAGATCGGCAAGCCAGGCAGCATTGGTATCAATAATCTGTCCATGCAGCACTTCGTCGCCGGTGGATAACATCTCCACATTAATCATTGTGTTCTCCCGCTTATATGGTGAAAACACTATAGCGCAATCACCGGCATGGAGAGGAGAGAAACTGGCGCGACGGACGCCGCGCCGGAGGGGTTAGAAGCCTGCGCTGACGCCCACGTACGGGCCGTCAGCCAGCGCGTTGTCGCGGTTGCCGTCTTTGCCCGCCAGGTTCAGATAACGATAACCCGCTTCAATGGTAATTGGGCGCATGATGGTCCAGCGCGCACCCGCGTTGGCTTCTTCATAGCTGTCGATACCGCTGGAGAGGGAGTCCGGAGAGTAGTAGTACTCACCAAACAGGCCGAAGCTGTCGCCAATTTTCCACTGCAGACCGCCGCCCACCGCTGCCGCGTACCCTTCGTCGCCGTCGTTCGGGTTAGTGTAGATGCCTTTACCGCCGACGGTGGCCAGGAACGGGCCAAGAGGAATATTCAGACCCAGGCCGAGGCTTGCCGCATCGCCATCGTCGTCGTTATGCGTCCAGCCGCCGGTCATCGCCAGACCGGCGGTCTCGGTACCCAGGCCAAAGCCCAGATGAGTGTAATCCTGACCCGCTGAGCCGTTAAAGCTGATGGCGTTAGCCGCCGCCGAAACGAATATCAGGCCTAAGCCCATCAATGCCACTTTTTTCATTATCATGTTCCCGCGCAATTTATAGAAAAGTCCCAAAAAAACCGCGAGATTTTAACCTGAGACGCCTGGCGATCAAGCACTCTGCGTGCGGCGGGCAAGTAGATTGTAACGATTTGAAACGCGCGGTTTTTTTACGTCAGCAACAGAAAGCGCATTTTTACGCTCAGCCCTCCCAGAGCCTCACTGCGGGAAAGCTGCAGGTGGCTTCGGTGAAGCCGGGCGATATCGCTCGTCAGCGCCAGCCCGATACCCGATCCGCTGGCGTCCCCGACGTTGTCGAGCCGATGGAAAGGCAGTATTGCCTGATGAATTTGGCTGTCTTCGATGCCGGGCCCGCTATCCTCCACGCTGAGCTCAACGCCGCCCGCGTCGGTGTGCAGGAACACGGTAACAATGCCTCCTGCCGGGGTGTACTTGATCGCGTTCTCAAGCAGGTTGGCGCACAGCTCCCCCAGCAGCACCTCATCACCGTCTATGATGACGGGTTGCTGAATGCCGTCATAACCCAAATCGATCGCCTTGCTGCGCGCCTGCGTCAGTCTGGAGAAACAGCAGTTCTGCACCACCTGAACCAGGTCCACCGGCGCAAACTGGCGATCCCCCTGCTCTTTGCGCCTCACCGTGGAGAGTTGCAGCAGCCGTTCGGTGAGGACGATGGTGTTATCCAGCGTCACGTTCATGGCGCGTAAACTCTCCTGCCACAGGGCCGGATCGTTTCGCGTCAGGGCAACGGAAACCTGGGTTTTGAGCACCGCCAGCGGCGTTTTGAGCTGATGAGACGCATCGGCGTTGAAGCGCTCCTGGCGGGAAAGCACGCCGCGTAATCTGTCGATATAACGGTTAAAAGCCACGATCAGCAGCCGCGTTTCCGACCAGGGCAGCAGCTCCGGCAGCGGGGCCAGCAGCCCAGGCTCACGGCGCACCATCAGCGAAGAGAGCTGACGCATCGGGCGCAGCACGCGGCGCAGCAGCCAGGCGGTTAAGACCAGCGTCAGCAGCACCAGCAATCCCTGCGAAACGAGCGATGAAAACAGAAGCTGAGTGGCGAGATAGCGCCGCGACTGCAAGGTTTCGGCGACGTAGATCTCCGCCATACCGGAAACATTGTCTTCGTTAATTGGCTGGAGCAGCTTCGCCACGCGGATCGCCTGGCCGCGATACTCGGTATGATAAAACCAGGCCAGCGCGGGATAGTGCGTGGTGCGCGACGTGGAGGGGGGCATGTTCGGCAGATCGTCATAGCCGGAGATCACCCGCCCCTCCGGGTCAACCACCTTGTAATAGAGACGATCGTTCATGTTCAGCTCAAAGCTGTCGAGCACCACCCAGGGAACATCAACCAGCAGCTTGCCGTTGTGCACCTCCAGCCGCTCAGAGACGGTACGCGCCGAAGATAACAGCGTGCGGTCGTACGCCTGGGTCGCCGCCTGCAGGGCGCTGACGTAACTGTTAAAAGCCGATAATCCCCACAGCAACAGCAGCGGCAGGCCGAGAAAAAGCAGCAGTTGCAGATAAAGCGACTGAGGCTTAACCCACTTCATCGCCGCACTCCAGCACATAGCCCAGTCCGCGCAGGGTGGTGATCCGCACGCCGCTGCCGCTCAGCTTTTTGCGCAGGCGATGAATGTAAAGATCGAGACTCTCCGGGCTGACGTCGTCGTTCAGGCTAAACACCTGATCGAACAACTGCTGCCGGGAAACGGGGCGGGTGCGACGATGCATCAGCACCTTCAGCAGCGACAGTTCGCGCGGGGTGAGCGAGAGCGGCTCGTCGCGCAGCAGGAAAAAACCGTCGTCGTCATACTCCAGCTCCCCAAGGCGCTGGCGTTCCTGGGTTCTCCCCTCGCTTCTGCGCAGCAGGGCGCGAAGCCTGGCGTCCAGCTCCTCCAGCTCAAACGGTTTTGGCAGATAATCATCCGCCCCGGCGTTCAGGCCTTTCACCCGATCCGCCACGTTGCTGCGTGCGGTGAGAAACAGCACCGGCAAGGTCTGGCCGCGTTTACGTAAACGGTGCACCACCTCCAGGCCGTCAAAACCGGGCATACCGATGTCCAGTATCGCCACCGCGTAATTTTCCCCCTGCAGCAGATGATCGGCCGCGCGCCCGTCAGAAACGCAGTCTACGGCAAAGCCTTCCTGCACCAGCGCTTTCTCCAGCCAGTGAGCCAGCTCACGATTATCTTCCGCCAGTAAGAGACGCATATCACATCCTGTAAAGTTGGTGTCGCGTTGAAAGGGAAATGAAAGGTTATTGTTTTAACAATCACGCAACGGAACCGCTACAAGGTGGTTCACATAATCAGAAAAAAACCCGTACCCGTACCCCCGGATCGCCGGCGTGAGGATAAACGATGAAAAAACAATTACTTTCAACGATTGCTGCAAGCGTATTAATGTTAAGTGCCTCTGTTGTCCAGGCGCAGGACGCCCCGTCCCGCACCGAATGTATCGCTCCGGCCAAACCGGGCGGCGGTTTCGATCTCACCTGCAAGCTGATTCAGGTCAGCCTGCTGGAGACGAAGGCCATTGAAAAACCGATGCGCGTGACCTACATGCCAGGAGGCGTGGGCGCGGTGGCCTATAACGCAATTGTCGCGCAACGTCCGGCGGAAGCCGGCACGGTGGTGGCCTTCTCCGGCGGCTCGCTGCTTAACCTCTCCCAGGGTAAGTTTGGCCGCTACGGCGTGGATGACGTGCGCTGGCTGGCCACCGTCGGTACCGACTACGGCATGATTGCCGTGCGTGCAGATTCCCCGTGGAAATCCCTTAAAGATTTGCTCACCGCCATGGAAAAAGACCCCAACAGCGTGGTGATTGGTGCAGGCGCCTCCATCGGCAGCCAGGACTGGATGAAAGCCGCCCTGCTGGCGCAGCAGGCGAAAGTGGATCCGCACAAAATGCGTTACGTGGCGTTTGAGGGCGGCGGTGAACCGGTGACGGCGCTGATGGGCAACCACGTGCAGGCAGTTTCCGGTGACCTTAGTGAAATGGTGCCCTACCTGAACGGCGATAAAATCCGCGTGCTGGCGGTCTTCTCCGAAAACCGTCTGCCGGGACAGCTGGCAAACGTGCCGACTGCAAAAGAACAGGGTTATGACCTCGTCTGGCCGATTATCCGCGGCTTCTTTGTCGGGCCAAAAGTGACCGATGCCGAATACCAGTGGTGGGTCGACACCTTTAACAAATTGCAGCAGACAGACGAATTTAAAAAGCAGCGCGATCTGCGCGGACTGTTTGAGTTCAACCTGAACGGCAAGCAGCTGGACGAGTATGTCAAAAAACAGGTGAATGACTACCGCGAGAAAGCAAAAGCGTTTGGCCTGGCCAAATAACCGGAGGCGCTATGAGCGATCGCATTTTTGCCGGGATCTGGTTGTTGCTCTGCATTGGCGGGATGTTCGTCGCCTGGCAGATCCACAGCGAATACAGCTATGAACCCGTGGGGCCCCGCCCCTTTCCAATGGGCATTGTCGGCCTGATGCTGCTTTGCTCGGTGGCCATGCTGTTACGCCACCCGGATACCGTAGAGTGGCCGCCTAAGCGCATTTTGCAGCGGCTGCTGGTGATGGTCATTGTGCTGCTGATGTATGCCTGGGGCTTTGAATGGCTCGGCTTCCCGGTGGCGACAGCCATCCTGACGATGGTCATCGGCACGCTGTTTAACGCCAGCCTGCCTGCGGCGGGGATCTCGGGCGTGGTGATGGGCATTTTCCTGTGGTACGCCTTTGACCGCCTGCTGGATGTGACGTTGCCGCTTGGCGCCTGGCTTAATTAACGGAGCACGCTATGGATACCTGGATTTACCTCTCACAGGGGTTCGCTGTGGCGATGACCCCGGAAAACCTGGTGATCGCCCTGATCGGCTGCTTCGTCGGGACGATCGTCGGTCTGTTGCCTGGGCTTGGGCCCATCAACGGGGTCGCTATTTTGCTCCCGCTGGCGTTTGCCCTGCATCTGCCTGCGGAATCAGCGCTGATCCTGCTGGCGACGGTCTACATCGGCTGTGAATATGGCGGCCGAATCTCGTCAATACTGCTCAACGTGCCCGGGGATGCGGCGGCCATTATGACCGCGCTGGATGGTTACCCGATGGCGCGGCAGGGGCGCGGCGGCGTGGCGCTGTCTATTTCCGCCGTCAGTTCGTTCTTTGGCTCGCTGATTGCCATTGGCGGCATCATTCTGTTTGCGCCTGCGCTGGCCCAATGGTCGCTGGCGTTTGGCCCAGCAGAATATTTTGCCCTGATGGTCTTCGCCATTGCCTGTCTCGGCAGCATGATGGCACAAAACCCACTGAAATCGTTTTTGTCTGCGCTGATTGGCTTAGGGTTAGCCACCGTCGGCGTGGATGCCAACACCGGGGTCTATCGCTTTACCTTCGACAGCGTTCACCTGTCCGACGGCGTGCAGTTTATCGTGGTCGTGATTGGTCTGTTCTCTGTCTCTGAGATCTTACTGATGCTGGAACATACCAGCAGCGGGCAGACGCTGGTGCGTAAAACTGGCCGGATGCTCTTTAACGCCAAAGAGGGGGTGCAGTGTATCGGTACCACGCTGCGTTCAGCGGTCATTGGCTTCTTTGTCGGCATTCTGCCGGGCGCCGGGGCGACCATCGCCAGCGCCATCACCTACATGACGGAGAAAAAACTCAGCGGCAACAGCGACAGCTTTGGTAAAGGCGATATTCGCGGCGTCGCCGCACCCGAGGCGGCCAACAATGCCTCGGCCTGTGGCTCGTTTATTCCCATGCTGACGCTCGGCGTGCCCGGCTCCGGTACCACGGCGGTGATGATGGGGGCGCTGACGCTCTATAACATCACGCCAGGACCGGCGATGTTCACCGAACAGCCGGATATCGTCTGGGGGCTGATTGCGGCACTGCTGATTGCCAACGTAATGTTGCTGGTCATGAACATCCCGCTGATTGGCCTGTTCACCCGTATGCTGACCATTCCGCTGTGGTTCCTGGTACCCGCAATCGCGGCCGTCTCGGCGGTGGGGGTGTATGCGGTACACAGCACCACCTTCGACCTGATTCTGATGGTGGTGCTGGGGGTGTTCGGCTACATCTTGCGTAAAATGCACTTCCCGATGTCGCCGTTGATTCTGGGCTTTGTGCTGGGTGAGATGCTGGAGCAGAACCTGCGCCGCGCCCTGTCCATCAGCAATGGCGATGTCGCCATTCTGTGGGACAGCAATGTGGCGAAGATCCTGCTGGTGCTGGCTATTGTGGTGGTGGTCGTGCCGCCGGTGCTGCGCCTGCTGCGTCGTCAGCGTAAGCCGCAGCCCGATGTCGGCTAATTAACCTGACAGCTGGGCATTCACCCACTGTTTTAACGCCTGGCGGGAGATCTTAATCCCGCCATTTTTTAACTCCGCAGGCAGTACCAGCCAGTGCACGGGCTGCTCAAATCGCGCCAGTTTGCCCTGTACCCATTCCGGCAAGCGGGTAATATCCGTTCCCGGTTCACACTCCACCACCGCTACCGGACGCTGACCAAATTCGGCATCATTCAGCGGAACAATGAAGACCTGGCTGATGTGCGGATGGGTCGCGATAATCCGCTCAAGACTCTCCGGCTGAATGCCCTCGCCTCCGCTGAAAAAGAGGTTATCCATCCGACCGAGGATCGTCAGGCGACCGTCATGCAGTTCGCCGCGATCGCGGGTGGCAAACCAGCCCTCTGAATTCGTGAGCGGCAGCAACGCGCCGTCGCGCCAGTAGCCTGAGGCCATGCTTTGCGCCTTGATCCACACTTCACCGTTAACGACCTGCACCTCCCTGCCCGGCAATGCGCTGCCCACGTCCGGCTCACCGTCAGCCTCTTTCGCGCAGACGGTAGAGGCAAACTCCGTCAGGCCATAGCCACAAAACGTAGAAATACCCTGCGCGCGCGCCTGTTGCGTCAACTCAACGGGGATGGCGGCCCCGCCCAGCAGTACCGCTTTCAGCGCGATCCGCTGGTGGGTATTGAGCAGACGCCAGAGCTGGGTTGGCACCAGCGAGGCATGCGTACACCCCTGCAAGGCCTGCTCCAGCGGCTGCTTCTCGCGTACGGTTAAGCGCGCGCCAGCCTGCAGCCAGCGCCATAAGATCCCCTGCCCGGAGACATGAAACAGCGGCAGCGAAAGCAGCCAGTCGTCATCCTCGCCGTAGGGCATCAGCGCGAGGACGCCCTCAGCGCTGGCAAGATGCGCCCCGCAGGTATGAACGGCCGCTTTCGGCAGCCCGGTGGAGCCGGAGGTGAGCGTCATCGAGGCCAGCCGCTCAGGCTGCCATGCCACGCGGTATTCGCCGGACGGAGCATGCATGCTAAGCGCGGCGAGCCCGTCATAGTGACCGTCCAGCACCAGCGCAAAACGCAGCGTCATCTGCGGAAGTAATACCTCCAGCAGGGGATGCGGGAGCTGGGGATTAACCGGAAGAATTCGCGCGCCGCACTGGAGCAGCGCCAGCCATGCCAGCAGGGTCTGCGGGTGATTATGGGCGAGCAGCAGCACGCCGTCACCCGCCTCCACACCCTGCTGATGAAACCCTGCAGCCAGATTGTCGATGCGGGTGCAGAGCTGTTGCCAGCTCAGCACCTCGTCGTTGAGACGCAGAGCCGGTGTATCAGCACGCTGCTCGCGCCAGTGCCGCCACGGCCAGTCGCTAAAACTCATTGCAACGGCTCCAGCGCCTCAACGCCCGCGCACGGCAGCGCGCTCCCCGGCCACGGGCGAATGAGCTGGGTTTGCATCAGGTTTAACGTATCCAGCCCCGGGATGGTGTCGGGCGTTAACCAGGCGGCAATGCGCGCCAGCTGCGTCAGCCCAAGGCTGGATTCGATGGAGGAGCTGATCACCGCCGTCAGCCCTGCCTCATGCGCTGCCGCCACCTGTTCGCGCACCTTCGCCAGACTGCCCGTTAGCGTCGGTTTTATGACCACGGCGCTGACGCCAGGCTCGGCGCTAAAGGCAAAGTCCGCCTCGCGCAGGCTTTCATCCCAGGCGATGGCAATGCCGGTTTCTCGGGCAAAAGCGCGTGAATCCTCACGGGTTTTGCACGGCTCTTCCAGAAAAGCGATGCGGCTGCGGTACGCCGGGTTGACGTACTTCGCGAACTGCTGCGCCTTAAGCGGCGTCCAGGCGCGGTTGGCATCCAGACGCAGGCGGAGATCGGGGATCGCCTCCAGCAAGAGGTTAGCGACCATGCCGTCGCGTACCGCTTCGTAAAGACCGACTTTGATTTTCGCCACTTTCTCGCCGGGCATTGCGCTGAGCAAGGCAAACAGCTCGTCCGGATCGCCCGTGCAGAGCGGCGCGGCACGGTAATCGGCCTCATCAGGGAGGCTGCCGTCGAGCTCCGCGAGCGCGCAGCTGATGCCAAACGCGGCGGAAGGGAGATCGGGCAGCGGCGGATTCAGGCCTGTACGCCATTCATCTACCCATACCATCAGCGCAGCCTGCGCCTCCTCCAGCGACTCCAGGCTAAAGCCCGGCAGAGGCGAAATCTCGCCCCAGCCCTGCCCTTCGCCCTGCTGCAGTTGCACGAAGAAGCCATCACGGGTTTTTAACCGCCGTTCACGCAGCACCACGCCCGCGTCCATCGGTATCTGCCAGCGGTATACCTGCGCGCGACGCATTACGGGTTCCGTTTGTATTTACTGAAGTCTGGCTGGCGTTTTTCGTTAAACGCGTTGCGCCCTTCCTGACCCTCTTCGGTCATGTAGAACAGCATGGTGGCGTTACCCGCCAGCTCCTGCAGACCCGCCTGACCGTCACAGTCAGCGTTCAGGGCCGCTTTCAGGCAGCGCAGCGCCATTGGGCTGTTCTGCAGCATTTCGCGACACCAGCGAACGGTCTCTTTTTCGAGATCGGCAATCGGCACCACGGTGTTAACCAGGCCCATATCCAGCGCTTCCTGGGCGTTATACTGACGGCACAGGAACCAGATTTCGCGGGCTTTTTTCTGACCGACAATGCGCGCCATGTAAGAAGCCCCCCAGCCGCCGTCAAAAGAGCCGACTTTCGGGCCCGTCTGACCGAAGATGGCGTTCTCTGCGGCAATGGTCAGATCGCACATCATGTGCAGCACGTGGCCGCCGCCGATGGAGTAGCCTGCCACCATGGCCACCACGGGTTTTGGGCAGGTACGGATTTGACGCTGGAAATCAAGCACGTTCAGGTGATGGGTACCCGCATCGTCCTGGTATCCGCCGTAGTCACCGCGTACTTTCTGATCGCCACCGGAGCAGAACGCTTTTTCGCCTTCCCCGGTCAGGACGATAACGCCGATGTTGTCGTCATAGCGCGCATCCGCCAGGGCCTGAATCATCTCTTTTACGGTCAGGGGACGGAAGGCGTTACGCACCTGCGGACGATTAATGGTGATTTTGGCGATACCGTCAGCCGATTTGTGGTAACGAATGTCGGTGTAACCTTCGGAGCAGTCTTGCCATTCAACCGGTGCATAGAGCATGTTTTCATCAGGATAGATCATAGAGTGTCCTTTATTCGACGACGCAGTATCTGAGCCAGACTCGCGCTAACCGCCCCGGGATTTTCCCGGTGGGCGTTGTGTCCGGCGTTTGGAATGACATGGCGAACAGCGTTCAGTTCAGCGGCCAGGGCCGCGAACTTCTCGTCACGTTCGCCATAGAGATAATTAAAAGGGAAATTTCGCTCGCTGAGTGCGGCACGCAGGTCTGGTTGCACGGCGAGCGAGGTTGCCTCAAGCATCATCGCCAGGTTTGTGCCCGCGTTGCGACAGCGCAGGGCGATGAGCGCCCTGCGCTGGCTGTCCGTCAGGGAGGCAAAGACAGGCTGTTGATACCAGTCGGCAAAGACGTTTGAGAGGGGCTGCGTGCGAAAACGCTGCGCCCACAGATGGTCGGATGCTGCTCGTGCCTCTCGTGCTGCGACCCCCTTCAGGCCCGGATGTCCGCCTTCCACGATGATGCCGCAAAGCCCCGCAGGATCCTGGCAGGCATGAAACATCGCAATGCGGCCGCCAAGGGAGTACCCCACCAGCCAGTAGTTAAGTATGTTGTAACTAACAAGGGTTCGATTAAGCACGTCACTCATCTCGTCGAACCCCGTGACGGCAATACTGGCGGACCGGCCATGCCCCGGCAGGTCGAGATAAAGCCGGGGATAATCGCTGAGCGCCTCGCCGACCGTCTGCCACTCGCGGCAATCGCCAGAAAATCCATGCAAAAAGACCAGCCAGGGGTAACCTGGCTTACCGGCCTGTTGCGCGCCTGTGAGGATCACAGGTGGCTCACCTGCGCCAGCAGACTTTGCAGCTTCTGCGCACCGTCAGCCTCGTTGACGACCAGTTCAATCAGCGTTGCACCGGGCTGTCGCCAGGCGCTGCTCAGGGCTGCATCCAGCGCTTCCCAGTTTTCCGGGCGGTGGTATTTCAGGTTAAACATCGCTGCGGCATGTTCAAACTGCACGTTCTGCGGCATAAGGTAGAAGCGCTCGCGTTCGCTCTGCGGTGTCGGCAGCAAGGAGAAGATCTGCCCGCCGTTATTGTTGACCACAATCAGCACAAACGGCGCCGACACCTGCCGCAGCAGCGCCAGCGCATTGAGATCGTACAGCGCTGAAAGATCGCCCACGATCGCCAGCGTGGATTTCGCGCTGGCTCGCTGCACACCCGCCGCCGTGGAGATCAGCCCGTCAATGCCGCTGGCTCCCCGGTTACTGTAGACCGGATAGCCCGCAGGCAGTTTTGAGAACGCATCAATCAGACGCACCACCAGGCTGTTGCCGACAAACAGTTGCCCCTGCTCCGGCAGATACCGGTAAATACGGTGCGCCAGCTCCGCTTCACCAAATTCTTCGCATTGTGCTTCGGTCAACTCCCACGCCTGACGCGACAGCGCCGGGATCTCAACGGCCCACGGGGCGCGCTTTTCCGCCGGGTGGAGCGCCAGCCAGGTGTCAATGTCGCTCACCAGACGACGACCGCGATGGTGCGCCGGATCGAGCCGCCCTTCCAGCGGATCCACCAGCCAGTACTCTTCCGGGCTACAGGTTGCCTGCCACTGCAGTAACCGTTTGCCGGTCAGGCTTGCGCCCAGCTGAACCACAATCTGCGCCTGCGCCAGTTCAGTCACCGCTTTCGCATTCCCGAGCCAGAGATCGGCACACGGCAGCGGCTGTCCGGTCTGGGACAGCACGTCGCCAATCAGCGGCCAGCCAAGGGTGTGTGCCCATTCGGCCACCTGCCTGCCTTCGGCGGCGCTCATGCGCCCGGCAATAACCACGCCGCGTTTTTGTCGCCAGAAAAACCAGTCACGTTGCTTTGCGCTCTCAAGGTGTGTCTGCTCGCGCAGCCACGGCTTTTCGCTCTCCCACCAGTCCCCAAGCTGCTGCTGCCAGGCAAGACCGGTGTCGTCCATTTCGCCGTACAACGGCTCGGCAAACGGACAGTTAATATGTAACGCCCCGCTGCGCAACGTCTCCATGGCATGATCGACGGTCGAGACCAGCCAGCTTGCGGGAATGTCCTGCGTGGGTCGGGGTAACGAAACCGTCTGCGAAGGATGCGAGGCAAAGAGGCCCGGCTGACGAATAGCCTGGTTCGCTCCGCAGTCAATAAGCTCGGGCGGGCGATCGGCCGTCAGCAGAACCAGTTTCTCACCGGTCAGCCCGGCTTCGATAAGGGCCGGATAGAGGTTTGCCACGGCAGTACCGGAGGTGACGATCACCGCCACCGGTTCCTTGCTGACCTTTGCCAGCCCCAGAGCCAGGTGGCCCAGGCCGCGCTCGTCAAAATGGGTGTGGTGAATAAATGCCCGGTTCTCTGCTGCCGCCAGCGTCAGCGGTGTGGAGCGTGAGCCCGGCGCAATACACACATGCCTGACGCCATGGCGAGTCAGGGCTTCAAGGATCACCGTCGCCCAGCGTCGGTTAAAAGAACTTACTGACATGAGATTGTCCGGTATCAAGAATGCGACACAGTATAAATAATAGAAAAAAATAGAATTTTGATATGAATCGGGATTGCGCGAATCAGTACTAATCCTTCAGGAGCAGAGAGCGCAAGCCTGCGGCTTTATTTTCGATCTCCTGCCACTCCTGTTCCGGATCGGAACCGCTGACGATCCCCGCCCCGGCGTAAAGACGGACGGTGGCGTCATGGACGCGCGCCGAGCGCAGGGCCACGCAGAACTCGCTTTGTTCTGGCGACAGATATCCGGCGGATCCGGCATACCACTCCCGGTCGAAAGGTTCAACGCGGTGTATGAATTCGCGTGCTGGCTGGCGCGGTAACCCGGCAACCGCAGCCGTCGGCTGCAGCACATGCAGACATTGCTCATCATCCGCATGCTTGAGCTCGGTCCAGATGCAGCGGCGAAGATGCTGCACTTTGCGCAGCACCATAACCTGCGCTGGCAGGACTTCCAGCGTCCGGGTATGGTGCTGCAGCCGCTGGCAGATATCCTCTACCACCAGCATGTTTTCACGCTGGTTTTTATCATCGTTCATCAGCCAGTCGCCCAGAAGGCGGGCCTGCTTGTCATCGGGATGGCTGGCGACGGTACCGGCCAGCGCTTCGGTACGCAGCAGGTTGCCGCGCCGCCGCCACAGCCGTTCAGGTGTGGAGCCAAGAAACGCGTTGCTGGCATCGAAAACCATGCAGAAATGATAGCAGTTGAGATTCAGGGCACGGCTGGCCGCCATCAGCGCCACGGCATTCACCGGCTGACTGAACTGCAGATCGGTTGCCCGGGCGAGCACCACCTTTTCGACCTCGCCGCGCGCGATGGTCTCTGTCGCCTGGCGGATAAGGCGTAGCCATTCCGGTTTTTGCGGCTGATGGGTCTCCTGCACTACCTGGGCTGAGAGCGGGCGGATTGGTCGGGCATCGCGAAGCTGCTGTAAGAACGCCAGCGCCGCATCGGCATCTTCCTGAAGGGAACGGTCACTCCACAGCTGCAGACGCAACGTGGCGGTCCCGGCAGAACGTCGCCACAGCAGGCGGGGTAAAAAGAGACTGCCCTGCTCCGGGGTGAAGGCATTCAGGCCGCAGATCCGCATGTCGTTCGCTACAGGCTGTTGCTGTAAAAACTGCGAAGCCTGAGCCAGGGAGGAAAAATGGATGACGGCGCCCAGCGCAGCCAGCTCTTCATCACCGTTACGCTGCTGCCAGTAAAACTGGGGAAAGAGGCACTGAGCACCAAGCCAGGCGAGAGGGTCGAAAGCGTCGTTTAACGGGAAAGAGACGTCAACGTGACGTAAGCCGGGTGTAGCGGGTAACGCTTGCGCAAGCTGAGTACGCAGACGTTCCAGCGCGTTGGAAATCGAATGCACGCGAACCTCTCCCTGTAAAAACGCTTAGTATACGGGGTACCATCAGAAATATCAGTACCCACGTATAGGGAGGGGTTAAGCGTCCGATTCAGGGGTTAACGACGGGCCAGAAGCAGCCCCAGCACCAGCCCCACCGCCGCTCCGACACCAATGCCTTGCCACGGTTTTTCATGGACGTAATCATCGGCGCGATACACCGCTTTTTTTGCGCGGTAGTAGTAATTGTCGGACGCATGGCTGACGCGGGTTTTGACGTCATGTAGCGCCTGTTCGGCACGTGCCTTGAGTTCGATATATTTCTGATCGGCAGGGTCGCCGGACGAACGTAACACCTCTTCCAGCGTTTCGCTCAGTAACGTCAGGTCGTCATCGACACGGGTATCCCAGGATTGAAATGACATATTTTTCTCCATGTTAGTACACCAGTCCGCTAACTATAGCCAACGACCTGCCATTACGCCTGTTTCACTTCCCGCGCCATACCGATATGAGGAATGCCGTCTTCGTCGTACACGTCCGTGACCGGCATAAAGCCAAAGTGGCCGTAGAAAGACTGAAGGTGCGCCTGTGCGCCAAGGTATAACGCCTTGTCTGGCCACTGTTTTTGGCATGCCTCCAGCGTTTTTTCCATCAGCTGATAGCCCAGTTTTTCACCGCGCGCCTTGCCGCTAATAATGACGCGACCAATAACGACAGGCTCAAAATCGTCCTCGCTTTTCAGAATCCTCGCATACGCCACCAGCTCGTTATCCCTCCAGCCGAGAATATGACGGTTCTCGCCCACCAGATCATCACCATCGATGTCCTGATACGGGCAGGTTTGTTCCACAACAAACACTTCGCAGCGCAGTTTGAGCAGGGCGTACAGTGTCTGAACGGTGAGTTCACTATGGTGTAAATCTTGCCACTGGATCATGTCGGTCTCCTTCCTGGGTTCATCACGTTATACTAAACCCTCCCCCATTCGGCAAAGGGCTGATTGCGTTATGGAACTGATTTTTCTGGGTACGTCCGCTGGCGTGCCAACACGCACACGAAACGTGACCGCGATCCTGCTGGATCTGCAGCACCCAACCCGTGGCGGACTGTGGCTGTTTGACTGTGGCGAAGGAACGCAGCATCAGCTGTTACACACCGCTTATCATCCCGGTAAGCTGGATAAGATCTTTATCACGCATCTGCATGGCGATCACCTGTTTGGCCTGCCGGGCCTGCTGTGCAGCCGTTCGATGGCGGGTAATGCCAACCCGCTGACGATTTACGGACCGGCGGGTACTGGTGAGTTTGTTGAAACCACGCTGCGCCTGAGCGGGTCGTGGACAGATTATCCGCTGGAGGTGATTGAGATAACCGAGGGGCTGGTTTTGGATGACGGGGACTATACCGTCACCGCCCGGCCGCTCAACCATCCGGTTGAGTGCTATGGCTACCGCATCGAAGCGCATGATAAGCCCGGCGCGCTCGACGCCGCTGCGCTGATTGCCGATGGTGTGAAGCCCGGACCGCTTTTTCAGCGCCTGAAACAGGGCGAAACCGTCACGCTTGAGGACGGCCGCACGATTAATGGCCAGGACTATCTCGCCCCACCGCAGCCAGGGAAAAAACTGGCGATTTTTGGCGATACCGCGCCCTGCCCTGCGGCCCTGCAACTGGCGCGAGAGGTGGATGTGATGGTGCACGAAGCCACGCTTGAAACGGCGATGGAAGAGAAAGCCAACAGCCGGGGTCACAGCTCAACACGTCAGGCGGCGGCGCTTGCCCGTGAAGCGAACGTCGGAAGATTGATTGTCACCCATGTCAGCTCGCGCTATGACGCCCACGGCTGTGAAAAACTGCTGGCAGAGTGCCGCGACGTGTTCCCGGCATGTGAGCTGGCCAACGATTTCACTCAGGTCAGCGTTTAGTCCTTCATTTTTCTCTCAGGATGCCGATAACGATTAAAAGGGCAGCATTTCACTTGAGGGTAGAATGGATAATTTCCAGAAAGATATTGATGACAGGGCAAATCTCACCCTGTCGAATCGTTTTGAGCTGTTGCTGTTCCGTCTGGGCACGTCTCTGAATGAAAATAAATCCGAGCTGTTTGGCATTAACGTCTTTAAGCTGCGTGAAATTGTGCCGATGCCGGAGTTCACCAAACCCGCAGGGATGAAGTCCCCGCTGATGGGGATGGTGAATATCCGCGATCAGGTGATCCCGGTGATCGACCTGGCCGCCGTGGCGGGCTGTAAGCCGACGACGGGGCTCAACATCCTGCTGATCACCGAATATGCCCGCAGCGTGCAGGCGTTTGCGGTGGAATCGGTTGAGAACATCATGCGCCTCGACTGGAAGCAGGTTCACGCGGCGGAAACCGCCGTCAGCGGACGTTACATCACCAGTATCGCCTGTCTGGACGAAAAGACCGATACCAACGAGCTGGCGATGGTGCTGGACGTTGAGCAGATCCTGTATGACATCACGCCGGCCAACCACGATCTGCACGCCACGAATCTGCAGACCACTAAGTTCCACATCAAGCCTGGCGCTGTGGCGATTGTAGCGGAAGATTCCAAAGTCGCGCGCTCCATGCTGGAGAAGGGATTACAGGCTATGGAGATCCCGGCGCAACTGCATATCACCGGTAAAGACGCATGGGAGAAAATTGGCGTGCTGGCCGCGCAGGCGCAGGCTGAAGGGGTGCCGATCACCGATAAAATTGCCCTGGTGCTGACCGACCTCGAAATGCCAGAGATGGACGGTTTCACGCTGACGCGCAAAATCAAAACCGACCCGCTGCTGAAAGATATTCCTGTTGTGATCCACTCTTCGCTTTCGGGCAACGCCAACGAAGATCATATTCGTAAAGTGAAGGCCGATGGCTACGTGGCGAAGTTTGAGTTGAACGAGCTGTCGTCGGTGATTGAAGAGGTGCTGGACCGTTCGATGAAGAAGATTGACGGGCCGTTGATTAGCAGGAAACAGCTGGCTTAAGTCTGGTGCGGGCTGGAGCCCTCACCCCGTCCCTCTCCCACAGGGCTGAGGGATCCCCAGTAATATGGTCATGCCACCATGACCATATTACTGTACTCTTTTCCCAGCTTTTTCATCTCGTTAAC
>NZ_JBMKJG010000022.1:0-95697 GCF_049237765.1 Enterobacter cloacae complex sp. SHL021
TCAAACTCTTCAATTTAAAAGTTTGATGCTCAATGAATTAAACTTCGTAATGAATTACGTGTTCACTCGTTGAGACTTGGTATTCATTTTTCGTCCGAGGACGTTAAGAATCCATGTCACTTTGAGTGCCCACACAGATTGTCTGATAAATTGTTAAAGAGCAGTGCCGCTTCGTTTTCGCTGCGGCGCGGGGTGTGCATATTACGCTTTCCCGCTTCAGAGTCAAGCGTTTAATTTGCTTTTCTCTGCTGACCCGGCGGCGTGTGTGCCGTTGTTCCGTGTCAGTGGAGGCGCATTATAGGGAGTAATTCTGAAGCTGCAAGGATAAAGTGAAAATTATTTACTGACTGCTCACTTTCCAGGCAAATTACATCCCAGACCTCAATTCTGGCCTGGTTTTTAAACAAAAACGAGCCGCAAGCGGCTCGTTTTTGCGTTTTGTGACTTACTGCACTGCCACAATTCGGTCGTCGTTGGCTTCCAGACGGATAACTTTGCCCGGAACCAGTTCGCCTGACAGTATTTGCTGCGCCAGCGGGTTTTCGATCTGCTGCTGGATAGCACGTTTCAACGGACGCGCCCCGTAAACCGGATCGTAACCATTTTCGCTCAGCAGTTTCAGCGCATCGTCAGAGATGTGAATTTCATATCCACGCTCTTCCAGACGTTTGTACAGACGCTGCAGCTGGATCTGTGCAATCGACGCAATGTGTTTCTCACCCAGAGGATGGAATACCACCACTTCATCGATACGGTTGATGAACTCCGGACGGAAGTTATGGCTAACCACACCCAGAACCAGATCCTTCATATGGCTGTAATCCAGTTCACCGAAACGTTCCTGAATCAAATCGGAACCCAGGTTCGATGTCATGATCACCACCGTATTACGGAAATCCACCGTTCTCCCCTGCCCGTCGGTCAGACGACCATCATCCAGGACCTGCAGCAGAATGTTGAACACATCCGGGTGCGCTTTTTCCACTTCGTCCAGCAGGATGACGGAATAAGGGCGACGGCGTACCGCTTCTGTCAGGTAGCCACCTTCTTCATAACCGACATATCCCGGAGGCGCACCCACCAGACGTGAAACGGAGTGTTTCTCCATAAACTCGGACATGTCGATACGCACCATCGCATCGTCGCTGTCGAACATAAAGTTAGCCAGCGCCTTACACAGCTCGGTTTTCCCCACCCCGGTAGGGCCCAGGAACAGGAACGAACCAATCGGACGATTAGGATCAGACAATCCGGCGCGGCTACGACGGATGGCGTTGGAAACCGCTTCAACCGCCTCGTCCTGGCCAATCACGCGCTGATGCAAATCCTGCTCCATGCGCAGCAGTTTATCGCGTTCGCTTTCCATCATGCGTGCTACCGGAATACCGGTCCAGCGCGCCAGCACCTCTGCAATTTCCGCATCCGTTACTTTGTTACGTAACAGACGCATCGTTTTGCCTTCAGACTGCGTCGCAATCTCAAGCTGTTTCTCCAGCTCAGGGATTTTGCCGTACTGCAGCTCTGACATTCGCGCCAGGTCACCCACTCGACGCGCCTGCTCAATGGCAATTTTTGCCTGTTCAAGTTCAGCCTTAATGGTCTGAGTGCCAGAGAGTGACGCTTTCTCTGCCTTCCACTCTTCTTCTAACTCAGAATACTGGCGCTCTTTATCGTCCAGTTCCTCATTGAGCATATCGAGGCGTTTTTTACTGGCTTCATCAGACTCTTTCTTGAGTGCCTGCTGTTCCAGTTTAAGCTGAATAATACGACGGTCGAGTCTGTCCAACTCTTCCGGTTTCGAGTCTATCTGCATACGAATGCTGGATGCGGCCTCATCGATAAGATCGATCGCTTTATCCGGTAACTGACGGTCGGCGATATAACGATGCGAAAGCGTCGCTGCCGCAACAATCGCCGGGTCAGTGATCTGCACATGGTGGTGCAGCTCATAACGTTCTTTCAGACCACGCAGGATCGCGATGGTATCTTCCACGCTTGGTTCCGCGACAAACACCTTCTGGAAACGACGTTCAAGTGCAGCATCTTTTTCGATGTACTGACGGTACTCGTCCAGCGTCGTGGCACCCACACAGTGAAGTTCACCGCGTGCCAGTGCAGGTTTCAGCATGTTGCCGGCATCCATCGCGCCGTCTGCTTTACCGGCACCGACCATGGTGTGCAACTCATCGATAAACAGAATGACATTGCCTTCCTGTTTAGCCAGATCGTTAAGTACGCCTTTCAGACGCTCTTCGAATTCACCGCGATACTTCGCCCCGGCCACCAGCGCCCCCATATCCAGTGCCAGTACACGGCGGCCTTTCAGCCCTTCCGGTACTTCACCGTTTACAATACGCTGCGCCAGTCCTTCAACGATGGCGGTTTTACCAACACCCGGTTCACCAATCAGCACCGGGTTGTTTTTGGTACGGCGCTGCAGAACCTGAATAGTACGGCGAATTTCTTCATCACGGCCGATCACCGGGTCAAGTTTACCCTGCTCAGCACGCTCGGTCAGATCGACCGTAAATTTTTTCAAAGCCTGACGTTGGTCTTCGGCTCCCTGATCGTTCACGCTTTCACCCCCACGCATTTTCTCAATCGCCTGAGTCACATTGGCCGTGGTTGCGCCGGCAGTTTTCAGCAGGTCGGTCAGGGTACCGCGTGATTCAAGCGCCGCCAGAACAAACAGTTCCGACGAAATAAAGTTGTCCCCACGTTTTTGCGCCAGCTTGTCGCAAAGGTTCAGCACCCGCACCAGATCCTGGGACGGCTGAACGTCGCCGCCGGTACCTTCTACCTGCGGTAAACGGCTCAGCGCCTGATCGATGGCGGTGCGTAACTGGCCAGCATTAATGCCAGCAGACGTTAATAATGGACGTACCGATCCCCCTTCCTGATTCAGCAAGGCGCTCATTAAATGAAGAGGTTCGATGAATTGGTTGTCGTGCCCCAGTGCAAGGGACTGGGCATCGGCGAGAGCAAGCTGGAATTTATTAGTAAGACGATCCAGACGCATAACTCCTCCCATAACAGGTCAAATTTGCTACTGGAGATTAAATGAGGTCATCCCTCAATTATTCAAGGTTAATGACCTGAATTATGTGAAAAGAAAACGGCACGTGCCGGATCGTCTTGATTCTTTAGGTTATATCAGCCAAATAAAACTTGCCATACGCCCCGTCGTCTTGTCGCGGCGATAAGAGAAGAAATCACCCTTTTCGGTGAACGTACAGCGGTCACCGCCGAAGATCTGCGTCACCTTGACATTATTCAGACGCTGACGTGCAAGCTGATAAATATCGGCCAGATATTTTTCCCCCACGGGTTCGAAAGCGTTAACGGCTTGCGGATCTTTTGCCATAAACGCTTCACGAACCTCTGGGCCCACCTCGAATGCCTGAGGACCAATTGCCGGGCCAAGCCAGGCAATGATATTTGCAGGATCGTCTTTGAAGCAGGCGACGGTCTCTTCCAGCACGCCTTCACACAGACCACGCCAGCCCGCATGAGCAGCCGCAACCTCGGTACCCGCACGGTTACAAAACAGCACCGGCAGGCAATCGGCTGTCATCACCGCGCATACTGTTCCCGGCGTATCGCTGTAGGAGGCATCGGCACGTTTAGACGCGTAGGGTTCTCCCGTCAACTTCAGCACGGCTTTACCGTGAACCTGCTCAAGCCACACCGGTTTAGACGGTAAGTTGCCCGCAGCAAACAGCCGCGAGCGGTTTTCTTCAACGTGTTCCAGGTTGTCGCCGCAGTGTGCGCCAAGGTTCAAAGACGCCCACGCCCCCTGACTTACCCCGCCAACGCGGGTTGAACTGCAGGCAGCCACACCTTCAGGCAGTGGCCACTCCGGAACAATCAGTTTGCTCATAACCAGTCCACTTGATCTTTGTGTTCTTCAAAATCCGCGCGCATGGCGTCAATAAGCTCCACCATATCCTGCGGGATCGGCGCATGCCATTCCATTTGAATCCCTGAAATAGGGTGATAAAGGCGCAGCATGGTGGCGTGCAGCGCCTGACGATCAAACTTGCGCAGTACGCTAATGAACTCGTCCGATGCCCCTTTTGGCGGACGCGGACGACCACCGTAAACCTGATCCCCCACCAGCGGATGGGTTATGTGCGCCATATGCACGCGGATCTGGTGGGTACGACCGGTCTCCAGACGCAGACGCAGACGCGTATGAATGCGGAAATGTTCCATAATGCGATAGTGCGTCACCGCCGGTTTACCCATCGGATGCACCGACATATGAGTACGTTTGGTAGGGTGACGGCTGATCGGCTCATCAACCGTACCGCCAGCGGTCATATGGCCAATAGCCACGGCTTCATATTCGCGGGTGATCTCACGCAGCTGCAGTGATTCCACCAGGCGAGTCTGGGCAGGTACGGTCTTTGCCACCACCATCAGACCGGTGGTGTCTTTATCCAGACGATGCACGATACCGGCACGCGGCACATCAGCAATCGGCGGATAATAATGGAGAAGTGCGTTAAGTACCGTACCGTCAGGATTCCCCGCTCCCGGATGAACAACCAGGTCGCGCGGCTTGTTAATCACCAGAATGTCATCATCTTCATAGACGATATCCAGTGGGATATCCTGTGGCTCGAAGCGGATTTCCTCTTCGATTTCAGCATTGATGGCGACAGCTTCCCCACCTAACACTTTCTCTTTCGGTTTGTCCCAGACTTTACCGTTTACCAGCACGCGCTGGTCAAGAATCCATTCTTTTATGCGTGAACGCGAATAATCAGGGAACAATTCGGCCAAAGCTTGATCTAAGCGTTGACCGAGCTGATTTTCGGAGACTGTTGCGGTGAGTTCTACTCGTTGTGCCATAAACTGCTTCTTCGTTTAACGTTGGGTTTTACGGCTTTGCCGTTTAATATAGTGTGCTATTGTAGCTGGTCTTAATCGGGAGCAGGAACAGAGTTTCTCCCGGACAAACATTTGAGGAAAGTCAAAACGTCATGACGCGCATGAAATATCTGGTGGCAGCGGCCACGTTGAGCCTGGCTTTGGTGGGCTGCTCCGGTTCAAATGAACAGGTCCCTGACAATCCGCCGAATGAAATCTATGCGACCGCACAACAAAAGTTGCAGGACGGTAACTGGAAACAGGCGATAACGCAACTGGAAGCGTTGGATAATCGCTATCCATTTGGTCCGTATTCGCAGCAGGTACAGTTAGATCTCATCTACGCATACTATAAAAATGCCGATCTGCCGCTGGCTCAGGCAACCATCGATCGTTTCATGCGTCTGAACCCGACTCATCCTAACATCGACTATGTAATGTACATGCGCGGTCTGACCAACATGGCGCTGGATGACAGTGCCCTGCAGGGCTTCTTCGGTGTGGATCGCTCCGACCGTGACCCGCAGCATGCGCGTGATGCGTTCAACGACTTTTCCAAACTGGTGCGCGGCTATCCGAACAGTCAGTACGTGACCGACGCCACCAAACGTCTGGTGTTCCTGAAAGACCGACTGGCGAAATACGAATACTCGGTTGCTGAATACTACACCCGCCGTGGCGCATGGGTTGCCGTGGTTAACCGTGTAGAAGGAATGCTGCGTGATTATCCGGATACGCAGGCGACCCGCGACGGCCTGAAGCTGATGGAGAATGCTTACCGCCAGATGCAGATGACCGCACAGGCAGACAAGGTAGCAAAAATCATCGCCGCGAACAGCAGCAACACCTGATAGCGACGTCAAAGCAAAACGGCAGCCCGCGGGCTGCCGTTTTTTTATTCAATTCAGACAAAGCTGAAGCGGTTTAGCTTCAACACATCCTATCAACTATGACCGCAATTTTTGCCTTCGACAAGGTAAATCTCACCTCTTCCTGCCCTGCCTCACAAAAAAGATTCCCTGACAAAAACCGACAAAATAACGTGATATAAATCACACATTTTGACATTAGGACAGGTATGCTGGAATCACCAAGACGGAAAGACAAGAGGTAAAATTTATGACAATGAACATTACCAGCAAACAAATGGAAATTACCCCGGCAATTCGCCAGCACGTCGCAGACCGTCTCGCCAAACTGGATAAATGGCAAACACACTTGATTAATCCACATATCATCCTGTCTAAGGAGCCGCAGGGTTTCATCGCTGACGCAACTATCAATACTCCAAACGGCCATCTGGTCGCCAGCGCAAAACACGAGGATATGTACACCGCTATTAACGATTTGATCAACAAGCTGGAACGGCAGCTCAATAAAGTGCAGCACAAAGGTGAAGCCCGTCGCGCCACGACCTCGGTGAAAGACGCCAGCTTCGCGGAAGAAGTTGAAGAAGAGTAATCCTTTAAATTGAGTTTACCGCCAACGCGCCTTCGGGCGCGTTTTTTATTGACAGGGTGAAAACAGTACGGGTACTTTAACGTTATCAACCACAGGATGATTTCATGAAACTGACGCCGTTTTTCTTCGCATTCTTTTTTACCTTCCCCTGAACGGGAGGCGTTTCGTCGTGTGATAAAGAATGCGAAGACGAACAACAAGGCCTCCCACACCGGGAGGCCTTTTTTATTGATAACGATAAAACGAGACAGACAACACTATGACACCGGAAAACCCGTTACTGGATCTGCGAGTAAAAATCAGCGCGCTGGATGAAAAATTACTGGCACTTCTGGCTGAACGCCGCGCGCTCGCCATCGAAGTGGGTAAAGCCAAACTGGACTCCCACCGTCCGGTACGTGATATCGACCGCGAACGCGACCTGCTGGAACGTCTGATTCAACTCGGCAAAGCCCATCACCTTGACGCACATTACATCACCCGTTTGTTCCAGCTCATCATCGAAGACTCTGTTCTGACCCAGCAAGCGCTGTTGCAGCAGCATCTGAATAAAACCAACCCGCACTCTGCCCGCATCGCGTTTCTTGGCCCTAAGGGCTCCTACTCCCATCTGGCTGCCCGCCAGTACGCTGCACGTCATTTTGAAGAGTTCATTGAGAGCGGCTGCGCAAAGTTCGCCGATATTTTCAATCAGGTGGAAACCGGCCAGGCGGATTACGCCGTCGTGCCGATTGAGAACACCAGTTCCGGTGCCATCAACGACGTGTACGATCTGCTGCAACACACCAGCCTGTCGCTGGTTGGGGAGCTGACAATCCCTATCGATCACTGCGTGCTGGTCTCTGGCTCAACCGATTTGAGCACCATCGAGACGGTCTATAGCCATCCGCAGCCGTTCCAGCAGTGCAGTCAGTTCCTCAACCGTTATCCGAACTGGAAAATTGAGTACACCGAAAGCACCTCCGCGGCGATGGAAAAAGTCGCCCAGGCAAACTCCCCCACCGTCGCGGCGCTGGGCAGCGAGGCGGGCGGTGCGCTGTATGGTCTCCAGGTTCTGGAACGTAACCTGGCAAACCAGACGCAAAACATTACCCGCTTCATCGTGCTGGCACGCAAAGCCATTAATGTCTCTGATCAGGTGCCCGCCAAAACTACCCTGTTGATGGCAACCGGGCAGCAGGCAGGCGCACTGGTTGAAGCGCTGCTGGTACTGCGTAACCACAATCTGATCATGACCCGGCTCGAATCGCGCCCGATTCACGGCAATCCGTGGGAAGAGATGTTCTATCTCGACATTCAGGCCAACCTGGAATCGCCGTCCATGCAGAAAGCCCTGCGCGAACTGAGCGAAATCACCCGTTCAATGAAGGTGCTGGGCTGTTATCCGAGCGAAAACGTGGTACCGGTTGACCCAAGCTAACGTTCGATAAACCGGCTTTTCTTCATCCCTGCCACACTGACCGGCAGGGTGAAGATAGCGCCGGAGAGGGGATATTGCGCCACCTCTTGCGCATCCATATTTTCCCGCGTGGTCGTGATAAACAGCGTTTTCATATCGTCACCGCCAAAGCAGACCATCGTTGGGCAACGGACCGGCATACGGTACTCTTCCAGTTGCTCTCCCTGAGGTGAAAAGCGCGCGATGCGCCAGCCATCAAACAGCGCACTCCAGTAACAGCCTTCCACGTCCATCGCGGCACCGTCAGGTATCCCTTCGCCGTCGTTGAACCGGCGGAATACCTCCCGTTTACCGGGTTCCCCCTGCTCATCCAGCGAGGTACGGTAGATAACGCCGTTTGGCGTATCAGAAGTAAACATCCACCGCTGGTCGGGGCTGAATGCCAGACCATTGTGGCCATGAATGTCGCACTGGATAACTTTTGGCGTCAGATCGTTATCAATGCGCATCAGCAGCGCCCCGTTGTAATCACCCGGTGCCCAGAAGGTCCCGGCGTAGAACTGGCCCCGGTGATCGGTTCCCCCATCATTGAAACGCGCAAGCTGCGGATTCGACGGGTTATCACAGACTTTGCGCTGCAGCAGGCCGTGTTTATCGGAAAGCCAGATGCCGCTTCGCATCGCGACGATAAAGCCGCCGCGTTCGCGCAGGGCGAAACACCCCACCTCTTCGTGGAAAGAGAGCACGGTGTGTTCCGCCGTGGGTAAATGATAACGGTGGATCTCACCTTCAAGAATATCCGCCCAGTAAAGCGCATTTTCCTCTGCACTCCACGTCGGGCATTCGGGCAGATGCCCGGTGTAGTTCAACAGCAGCTGCGGTTCGGCCATGACAGTTCCCCAAAATGAAAAAAGCCAGCAATGCTGGCTTTCAGTATATACATCATCGCATTACTGGCGACTGTCATTTGCCTGACGCAACAGCGTGCGGCTCTCGCTCTGGAAACGTTGCGCGTAATCGCCAAACCAGTGTTCGACCTTACGGAAGCTGTCGATAAACGCCTGCTTGTCGCCGTGCTCCAGCAGCGTAATGGCTTCGCCAAAACGCTGGTAGTAACGCTTAATCAGTGCCAGGTTGTTCTCAGACGACATAATAATGTCGGCGTAAAGCTGGGGATCCTGAGCAAACAGACGCCCCACCATCGCCAGCTCCAGACGATAGATAGGCGAAGAGAGTGCCAATAACTGCTCAAGCTGCACATTCTCTTCCGCCAGATGCAGCCCATAGGCAAAGGTCGCAAAGTGACGCAGGGCCTGGATGAACGCCATGTTCTGATCGTGTTCAACCGCGCTAATGCGGTGCAGCCGCGCGCCCCAAACCTGAATCTGTTCCAGGAACCACTGGTAGGCTTCCGGCTGACGACCATCGCAGTAGACCACCACCTGTTTCGCCAGGCTGCCACTGTCCGGGCCAAACATAGGATGTAGCCCCAGGACCGGCCCCGTATGCGCAGCCAGCATTGCCTGCAGCGGACCATTTTTCACGGATGCCAAGTCCACCAGGATGCAATCTGCCGGCAGCGGAGGAAGCTTCGCAATGATCTGCTCCGTCACGTGAATCGGCACGCTGACGATGACCATTCCGGCATCTTTCATCAGCTCCGGCGCGTTGGCCCAGTCCTCTTTTTCCAGGATACGCACCTGATAGCCAGACAGGGTCAGCATTTTTTCAAACAGCCGCCCCATCTGACCCGCCCCGCCCACAATAACGACCGGGCGCAGGGACGGGCAAAGGGTTTTGAAGCCTTTATCGTTTTCGCTGGAGTAGGACTCCCGCATCACACGACGCAAAACATCTTCAATCAAATCCGGCGAGACGCCCAGCGCCTGGGCCTCTTTACGACGGGAAGCCAGCATGGAGGCCTCGCGCTCCGGAACGTAAATCGGCAGGCCATATTTGCTTTTGACCTCACCCACCTCGGCAACCAGCGCCATACGGCGCGCTAACAGATCCAGCAGCGCCTTATCCACTTCATCAATTTGATCGCGTAATGCGGTCAATTCAGCAACCATACCTAACCTCTTAAGCCAGACGCGTCGCCAGCTGGCCGTTTATATCTTTGTGGATCTCACGCAGCAGCGCATCGGTGGTTTCCCAGCTGATGCAGGCATCCGTCACGGACACACCGTACTTCATTGCGCTGCGCGGTTGTTCAGATGATTGATTGCCTTCATGAATATTGCTCTCAATCATCAGACCGATAATAGAACGGTTGCCGTCTTTGATTTGTGCGACCACCGATTCCGCCACCGCAGGCTGACGACGGTAATCTTTGTTCGAATTACCATGACTGCAATCTACCATCAGTGCCGGGCGCAGTCCCGCCTGCTCCATCTCTTTTTCACACTGTGCCACATCTGCCGGGCTGTAGTTTGGCGCTTTACCGCCACGCAGGATCACATGACCGTCCGGATTACCCTGCGTCTGCAGGAGACAAACCTGGCCCGCCTGGTTAATACCTACAAAGCGATGCGGCATGGCCGCGGCGCGCATGGCGTTGATCGCCGTGGCAAGGCTACCGTCGGTCCCGTTTTTAAAACCAACCGGCATCGACAGACCAGACGCCATTTCACGGTGGGTTTGTGATTCCGTAGTACGCGCACCAATCGCAGACCAGCTAAACAGATCGCCCAGGTACTGCGGGCTGTTCGGATCCAGCGCTTCGGTTGCCAGTGGCAGCCCCATGCTGACCAGCTCAACCAGCAGGCGACGCGCAATCTTCAGACCGGCTTCCACATCAAACGAGCCATCCATGTGCGGATCGTTAATCAACCCTTTCCAGCCAACGGTGGTACGTGGCTTCTCAAAATAGACGCGCATCACCAGGTAGAGGCTATCGCTGACCTCCTCCGCTAATGCTTTAAATCGACGAGCGTACTCAATGGCGGTTTCAGGATCGTGAATGGAGCAAGGACCACATACCACCAGCAGACGCGGATCGCGGCCAGCGATAATGTCAGAAATGGTCTGGCGCGAGTGCTCAATTTGAGCCTCCTGCGCGACGCTCAGCGGGAACTCCGCTTTCAGTTGATCCGGTGTAATCAAAACCTGTTCGTCAGTGATATGTACGTTGTTCAGCGCGTCTTTTTGCATGATGGCGATCCTGTAAAGCTCGTTTGCGATAGGTGTTTTCCTCGAAGAGGTGAAACAACGATACCACAACAAGTAAAGATTTCAATCCAAAATACGTACACTTTACTTTACAAAAGCCATTTTACTGCAAAAATCAGCCGTCAAAATCGTAAACCTAAAATTACACCCCCACTTTCTTTTGCCAGGCTATGCTGAAGAAAAAAGGAGAATGGCTATGCGTTCAATCGCTCTGATGCTGTTGTCGCTGTTTTTATCGGGCTGTGAGATCAACCCTTATACCTTCCAGCCCGACTGGACTAGTCCCAGCTGGTTTGATGCGGGTAAAGAAGACGCCATGAATGGTCTGCCGGTTAAAGATAATCAGACGCTGGCCGATAGTTTTAACGACCCGCAGGTTGATCGTAGTGAATATCTTCGTGGCTACGCCGACGGACAGAAAAAAGTGTGTGAGGAAGGTTTTATTCACGCCTGGGGAATAGCAGGTAAATCTTTCCCGGCCAGTTGTGATACTGTTGAAAACGCAGCAAAACTGCATGAATCATGGCAACAAGGAATGGATGAAAGTATGCGTTCCAGCAGACTTAATTAAGCCGTTTTTTATACGCCGGAATATATACAACTGTAGGATTTAGCTTAGGTCGTACTCAGTACATTTCTGACATAATGACGGCTTTGATAAACAATGGTATTCTGCCGACAACTCGTAAGGACATCTATTTCCAGAGCGGTATGGCGGATTCTGGTGAGAAATTCATTCTTGATCTCTTTGTTCCGACTCACTCTGGTGCTAATGCTGTTCTTTATGGTGGGCCCAGCACCGGCAGCCACGTTCACAGAAACCGATAAATCGGTACGTTCGATTGTATCGGGTATTGTGAGCTATACCCGATGGCCGTCACTTTCCGGGCAACCTAAACTCTGCGTTTATGCCTCGTCTCACTACACGCAAGCACTGAGCAGCGAAGAAGGGCAAAGCGAGTTACCTTATACTCCCGTCATTGTACGTAACGATCAGGAAGCCCTGTCCGCGACGTGTGATGCTATTTATTTCGGGGCTGAATCGCCTGCAAAACAACTTGAATTAATAAGTCAATATCAGGGCAGAGCATTGCTATTAATCTCAGAGCAGAATCCGGAATGTGTTATTGGCAGTGCATTCTGCCTGATAATCGATCATAACCAGGTCAGATTTTCCGTTAATCTGGATGCATTGACGCGCAGTGGCGTACGCGTCAATCCGGATGTATTAATGCTGGCACGGAATAAGCAGCATGGATAAAGAAATCACTTCAACGCCACGTCCAACGTTTAAAAGCACGTTGAGACGAATCAGCATGATAAGCGTCATCATCACCATGACGTTTATTTGGCTCCTGCTCTGTTTTGCTTCCGTGGTGACATTAAAGCAATACGCCCAAAAAAATCTCGAATTAACCGGCGCAACAATGAGCCACAGCCTTGAAGCCTCACTGGTCTTTAATGATGCGCTGGCGGCTAACGAAACGCTCGCCACCCTGGGTAAACAGGGCCAGTTTGCCGTGGCTGAGGTTCTTAACGCGCATAAAAAGCGGTTTGCTTACTGGTCCTGGAACCCGGAAGAGAATAACGACACGCTGGGTGCATTGGTTAGCCGCTGGCTGTTCCCCGACCCGGTCGCACAGCCGATCATGCATAACGGTAATGCGATCGGCGAAATTCGCCTGACCGCACGCGATAATCTCATCAGCCATTTCATCTGGCTGTCGTTTGCCGTTCTTACCGGCTGTATTCTTTTTGCCACCGCCGTCGCGCTTACGATTACACAATCTCTGCATCATGGCATGGTCACGGCGCTGCAAAACATCACCGATGTCGTGCATGACGTACGCACCAACCGCAACTTTTCCCGGCGGGTGAAGGATGGTCGCATCGAAGAATTCCACCAGTTTGGCGAAGACTTCAACAGTCTGCTGGATGAAATGGAAGAGTGGCAGCTTAAGCTGCAGGCGAAAAACGCTCAGCTACTGCGTACCGCCATGCACGATCCTCTCACCGGCCTCGCCAATCGGGCGGCGTTTCGTAGCAGCATCGCGGCATTAATGCACGACGCCTCCGCAAAAACCAACACTGCCCTGCTCTTCCTCGACGGTGATAATTTCAAGTTTATTAACGATACCTGGGGACATGCTGCGGGCGATTGCGTCCTGATTGAAGTCGCCCGCCGGATGGTTGAGTTTGGCGATAAGCGTCATCAGCCATACCGCCTTGGCGGTGACGAGTTTGCGATGGTGCTGTACGGCGTGCAGTCTGCCGCGGAGGTTCAACAGATTTGTGCTGCGTTGTCGCAGCAGTTTATGCGCCCGTTCGATCTGCATAACGGGCAGACAGCAACGATGTCACTTAGCATTGGCTTTGCTCTGGCGTGGGAAAGTGCCTCTGTGGAAGCATTACTGGAGCAAGCCGACCGCAACATGTACCAGGATAAAAACCAGCGTACAAAAGCAATAACTTAGAAAGGATACGATATGTTAAAGCGATACTTCGCGCCGTTATTTCTCGCTTCAATGGTACTGGCGGGTTGTCAGTCACCGCCTGAAGGTAAATTCACCCCTGAGCAAATTGCGGCGATGAAGTCATACGGTTTTAACGAACTGAATGGCGACTGGTCTTTGGGCCTGTCAGATACGATCCTGTTTGATAAAAATGACGCCAGACTGCGCCCGGAAAGTGAAGCGCAGATCCGCTCCATGGCCTCTCGCCTGGCGGCTACCGGCCTGAAACACGCGCGTATGGATGGCCACACCGATAATTACGGAGAAGAGAGCTACAACGAAGCGCTGTCGTTAAAACGTGCCAATGCAGTGGCTGACGTCTGGGCCAAAGGCGCCAATATCCCGCGCAGCAACCTCACCACGCAGGGATTAGGTAAAAAATATCCGGTTTCCAGCAACAGTACGGCGCAAGGGCGTGCTGAAAACCGTCGGGTCGCGGTGGTCATCAGCACGCCATAGCCTTATTTAACGGATGATTGTGCGAGCGACACGCCAGTTGCCGCTCGCCAGCGTAGCCAGTCAATCAGCATAAACAGCGCCAGGCTCACGCCCATCACCGGCAATGCCAGCCCCAGCAATACGCTGACCACCACCGTGACGGCTTTTCCCCATCCCGGGAGCGCCAGCCAGCACTGACAAAGCGTCTGAAGCGGATCCGCCGTCGATTGCGCCGGACGACGCATCCACCACATCCGATATCCCCAGACAATCAGCACACACAGCGCCAGGCCAAATGCGACGAGCAGTAACTGGTTAACCAGCCCGAATAAGATCCCCATATGGAAATCCACACCCCAGCGGGTCAGCTTTGCCATTAACGGGAAATCCTCAAAGCGGGTTCTGTCCAGAATTTGCATGGAATTTGGATCCACCGCAACGGCATCCACCTGGGTCGGCCAGCTGCGGTCAATTTCCGTCACGGTCCACGCCTGGTCAGCGCTTTTCGCCGGGCGGATTTCGAGTTTATTCGCATCAATCCCGGCCTGGCGGGCAGCGTGCAATACGCCATCGAACTGGGTCAGCTCCATCGTCATGTCGGGCATCATCATGCCGGCATGATGCCCATGGTGTTCAGCGTGCTCATCCATCGTGGCGGGCGCACCCGAAAGCGTGGTGTTCACCTGCGGCGTGAGCCAGTTCATCTGCGCGCGCAGTTTATCCACATTGCCGCCCGCCCACTGGGACCACGTCAGGCCGGTCGCAGAAAACAGCAACATTCCCCCCAGCAGCACCCAGCCCAGCGTGACATGCAGGCGACGCCGGTTCTGAAAACGATTGTTGAGCCGACGTTTTGGCCGGGTATAAAACCACAGCGCAATCCCGCCCAGCGCAGCGACCCACATCCACGAGGCGGCCAGCTCGCTGTAGAGCCGACCAACGTTACCCAGCATCAGGGACGTATGCAGATAATCAATAGTCTGGCGTAGCGGTAAAATCCCGCTGGTGCCATACACGGTCATATCGCCACGCACCGCAAGAGTAACGGGATCGATAAAAATAGCGCGGGTCTCCGATGGGCCAAGCGACGGGTCGGCAAACATCACCCGGGTGGTTTCACCCGCAGCCAGGCCAGGACGAACGGCATGTAAACGCAGATCGGTGCCGATGTTTTTTTCCGCCACGGCGATCTGTTCCGCCAGCGGTTGGAGCTCCCCCACGGAATCCGTATGGAGCGCGTGCCGGTACAGGATATTTTCCAGCTGCGGTGTCGCCACGTACAGCGTACCGGTCAGCGCGGCGAAGAAGATAAACGGGCCGACAAACAGCCCGACATAGAAATGGAGTCGACGCAGCAGGTTTCCCCATGCCGCGCGCGGAGTGCAGGTAGTCATACTTTTCCTTTTTAAGGCAAAAAGTTATCGATATTTTTTAAAGGGAAAAAGCAGACTGCCGCGGCGGCGCGCGGGTATCAGGATAAAGCCAGGGGAAAAAGTGCCAGTGGCTGACTGCCTGACGCGGCGTCCTGACACGCAGCCTTTGCAGCACGATGCTGAGCAGCACAATCAGCGCGAGTATCATGCCCGGCACGTGGGCTAATAGCACGCAGTAGCCACAGGCTCCCGCATGGTCAACCGGCATGCTGTGCTGCATATCGCCGTGGTACTCATCCATCGACATCATGCTCATGTCATGATGCATCCCCGGCATGGCACTCATGGGATCTTTTTGCAGCGAGACGGAGATCAGCGGTGCGATCACGATCAGCAGGATCGCAAACAGCGCGGTCAATGCCGCTGCGCGTTTCCAGTTATGCTGATGCAGTACGTTAATCACTTACCCTCCACGGAAGAGGCCAGCATTGTAAATGATTTATGACGAAAGGGTTAACACGAGAGATGCGATGGGATAAAAAAAGGGCCAGCCTTTCGGCCAGCCCTTTCTAACAGGATGTCGCTTAAGCGAATCTTAGTTCAGACGCTCTTTAATACGAGCAGACTTACCAGTACGCTCACGCAGGTAGTACAGTTTAGCTTTACGTACAGCACCACGACGTTTAACAGCAATGCTGTCAACTACCGGAGAGTGAGTCTGGAAGACACGCTCAACGCCTTCGCCGTTGGAAATTTTACGAACAGTGAATGCAGAGTGCAGACCGCGGTTACGAATAGCGATAACCACGCCCTCGAATGCCTGCAGACGTTTTTTGGAACCTTCAACAACCCATACTTTCACTTCCACGGTGTCACCTGGACGGAAGGAAGGTACGTCCTGCTTCATCTGCTCTTGTTCAAGTTGCTTAATAATGTTGCTCATAATTTAATCTCTTATCCTGGGTAAACTGATATTCGGGAGCGTATTACGCATTCCCATCATGTTCATGCTGCTGTTGCGCGTGTTCAGTTTTGAACTCGGCCAGCAACTTTGCTTGCTCTTCAGTCAGAGCCAGGTTTTCCAGAAGTTCAGGTCTTCTAAGCCAGGTTCGGCCCAGCGACTGCTTCAAACGCCAGCGACGTATCTCAGCATGGTTTCCTGACAGTAACACTGCCGGGACTTCCATCCCTTCTAACACTTCAGGACGGGTATAGTGTGGACAGTCCAGCAACCCATCGGCAAAGGAATCTTCCGTTGCCGAAGCTTCATGGCCCAGTACTCCCGGAATGAACCGGGCGACGGAGTCAATCAGCGTCATTGCGGGTAACTCACCACCGCTGAGAACGTAATCGCCGATAGACCATTCTTCGTCAATCTCGGTTTGAATTACGCGCTCATCTATCCCTTCGTAGCGACCACAGACCAGAATCAGTTTTTGATTCGTCGCCAGTTCGCTGACGCCCGCTTGATCAAGCTTGCGTCCCTGAGGTGACAGATAAATCACCTTTGCGCCTTCACCTGCCGCGGCTTTTGCTGTGTGAATGGCGTCCCGTAAGGGTTGCACCATCATTAACATCCCCGGTCCGCCGCCGTAAGGACGATCGTCCACGGTACGGTGCCGGTCATGCGTGAAGTCACGAGGACTCCAGCTCTGGATGCTCAGCAGGCCATTCTTTACTGCCCGGCCAGTTACCCCGTAATCGGTAATCGCGCGGAACATTTCAGGAAACAGGCTAATTATGCCAATCCACATAGCGCCGTCTTTTACCGTTTATCCGGAGAATTTAAAAACCAGGATCCCAATCTACTTCAATCGTTTGAGTAGCGAGATCGACTTTCTTGATAACCTGTCCATCGAGGAACGGAACCAACCGCTCCTTGATGCCAAATGCATCTTTCAGGTTTGCCTTAATGACGAGAACGTCATTAGACCCGGTTTCCATCATGTCGATGACTTTCCCCAGGCTGTAGCCTTCAGTAGTGACTACCTGGCAACCCATAAGGTCTTTCCAGTAATAGTCGCCTTCTTCAAGCTCCGGCAACTGCGACGAATCCACGACAATTTCACAATTAGTCAGTGCATTCGCGGCATCACGATCGTCAACGCCTTTCAGCTTGATGATGATGTCCTGATTGTGGTGACGCCAGCTTTCCAGCTCGACCTCTTCCCACTTACCGCCTTTCTGAATAAACCAGGGCTGGTAATTAAAAATGCTATCAGCGTCTTCAGTGGAGGAAAACACTCTGAGCCAACCACGGATACCGTAGCAAGAACCCATTTTGCCCAATACAATCGGTTCAACAGGTGCTTTATTGCTCATCATGACCACCGTGACAGATTAAGCTGCTTTGTTTGCTGCTTTGATCAGCGTAGCAACGCGATCGGAAACAGTCGCGCCCTGGCCAACCCAGTGAGCGATACGATCCAGATCCAGACGAGTTTCTTCTTCTGCGCCAGCGGCCAGTGGGTTGAAGAAACCAACGCGCTCGATGAAGCGACCGTTGCGTGCATTACGGCTGTCAGTCACAACAACCTGGTAGAACGGACGCTTTTTAGCGCCGTGACGTGCTAAACGAATAGTTACCATAACATCCTCTTGTGTGAATAAAACAACCGGGCCCCATCGAGGAACGGAGCCCGGGTGTCATATTAAAAGCCCGAAAATTTTACTCATTTTCGGGCAAAAAGCAATCTCAAAAGCGATTATCGCCCAGGAAAACCGGGTGGCATCATGCCTTTCATGCCACGCATCATTTTCGCCATGCCGCCTTTCTTCATTTTCTTCATCATGCGCTGCATGTCGTCGAACTGTTTCAGAAGGCGGTTAACGTCCTGCACCTGCATGCCGCAACCGGCTGCGATACGGCGCTTACGGGAACCTTTGATGATATCCGGGTTAGCACGCTCTTTGAGGGTCATTGAGTTGATGATCGCCTCCATACGCACCAGCACCTTGTCATCCATCTGCGCTTTTACGTTGTCTGGGATCTGGCCCATGCCCGGCAGTTTGCCCATCAGGCTTGCCATGCCGCCCATGTTTTTCATCTGACGCAGCTGCTCAAGGAAGTCGGTCAGATCGAAACCGTCACCTTTTTTCAGCTTGCTGGCCAGCTTCTCGGCCTGCGCACGGTCAACTTTGCTCTCGATATCTTCAATCAGCGACAGCACGTCGCCCATGCCGAGGATACGGGATGCAATACGGTCCGGGTGGAACGGCTCCAGCGCTTCGGTTTTTTCGCCCACGCCGAGGAATTTGATCGGCTTACCGGTGATATGACGAATAGAAAGCGCCGCACCGCCGCGGGCGTCACCGTCCACTTTGGTCAGCACCACGCCGGTTAACGGCAGCGCTTCGTTGAACGCTTTCGCGGTGTTCGCCGCATCCTGACCGGTCATGGCGTCAACCACAAACAGGGTCTCTACCGGGTTGATAGAGGCATGCACCTGTTTGATTTCGTCCATCATCGCTTCGTCAACGTGCAGACGACCGGCGGTATCCACCAGCAGCACGTCGTAGAACTTCAGCTTCGCCTCTTTCAGCGCCGCGTTCACGATGTCGACTGGCTTCTGGGCCACGTCAGACGGGAAGAAATCGACCCCAACCTGCTGCGCCAGGGTCTCCAGCTGTTTGATCGCCGCCGGGCGATAAACGTCCGCAGAAACCACCAGCACCTTTTTCTTGTGCTTCTCGCGCAGGAATTTACCCAGCTTACCGACGCTGGTGGTTTTACCCGCACCCTGCAGACCCGCCATCAACACGACGGCCGGAGGCTGAGCCGCCAGGTTCAGAACCTGGTTCTCTTCGCCCATCGCCGAAACCAGTTCGTTACGAACGATTTTGACGAACTCCTGACCCGGGGTCAGGCTCTTGTTAACTTCATGACCAACCGCCTTCTCTTTAACGCGGTTGATAAAATCACGAACAACCGGCAACGCGACGTCTGCTTCCAGCAGCGCCATGCGCACTTCGCGCAGCGTTTCCTTGATGTTGTCTTCGGTAAGGCGTCCGCGGCCGCTGATGTTGCGCAGCGTGCGCGACAAACGATCGGTTAAATTATCAAACATTGTCTCTCGCCTGAGTAGAAACGTTGGGCCGCCATGAGCGACACATACACAGAATTTTGCCGGAGTATAACATGAAGGCGCCTTTGTTGTTATGCAACGGTTGGAGCAGGCGTCACGTAACGTTATACTGCTTCTCTTTCTTATTAAGACAACTGTCGATGCCTATATGCCTGTTTTCGCACTGATCGCCCTTGTTGCCTACTCTGTCAGCCTTGCGCTGATCATTCCCGGACTGCTGCAAAAAAACAGCGGCTGGCGGCGCATGGCTATTCTGTCGGCGGTGATCGCACTGATTAGTCACGCTTTTGCGCTGGAATCGCGCATCATTCCCGGTGACGGCAGCGTGCAAAACCTGAGCGTGCTGAACGTCGGTTCGCTGGTCAGCCTGATGATCTGTACGGTGATGACAATTGTCGCCTCTAAGAATCGTGGCTGGTTGTTGCTGCCCATTGTTTATGCCTTCGCGCTGATCAATCTGGCCTTAGCCACCTTTATGCCCAATGAGTTCATTACGCATCTGGAAGCCACGCCGGGCATGCTGGTGCATATCGGCCTGTCGCTGTTCTCTTACGCAACGCTGATCATTGCCGCGCTCTATGCCATGCAGCTCGCCTGGATTGACTACCAGTTGAAAAACAAAAAGCTGGCGTTTAACCATGAGATGCCGCCGCTGATGGTCATTGAGCGTAAGATGTTCCACATCACCCAGGTCGGCGTAGTATTATTGACCTTAACGCTCTGCACTGGCCTGTTTTATATGAAAAATCTGTTCAGCGTGGAGAATATCGACAAAGCGGTGCTCTCCATCATCGCGTGGTTTGTCTATATTGTGCTGTTATGGGGCCATTATCATGAGGGCTGGCGCGGTCGTCGCGTGGTCTGGTTCAATGTCGCGGGTGCGGGCATACTCACCCTTGCCTATTTCGGAAGTCGCTTCATACAGCAATTTGCTGGCTAAGTAACAAAGGAGTTCCCCCTGGAACACATCTCTACCACCACGCTGATCGTTACGCTGATCGTCATGGTGGTCATCTCCGCCTATTTCTCTGGCTCGGAAACCGGCATGATGACCTTAAACCGCTACCGGTTACGTCATCGTGCTAAACAGGGTAACCGTGCCGCACGTCGCGTTGAAAAACTGCTCCGTAAACCGGATCGCCTGATAAGCCTGGTGCTTATCGGTAACAACCTCGTCAATATCCTCGCCTCTGCGCTGGGCACCATTGTCGGGATGCGACTGTACGGCAACGCCGGGGTCGCGATTGCTACCGGCGTACTGACGTTTGTGGTGCTGGTGTTTGCGGAAGTGCTGCCCAAAACCATCGCTGCGCTTTACCCGGAAAAAGTGGCTTACCCGAGCAGCTTCCTCCTGGCACCGCTGCTGATCCTGATGATGCCGCTGGTCTGGCTGTTGAATATGGTCACCCGTATCCTGATGCGCATGGTCGGTATCAAAGCCGACGTCGCCATCAGCAGTGCACTCAGCAAAGACGAGCTGCGCACCATCGTGAACGAATCCCGCTCGCAGATTTCACGCCGCAATCAGGACATGCTCCTGTCGGTGCTGGATCTGGAAAAGGTCAGCGTTAACGACATTATGGTGCCGCGTAACGAAATCGTCGGGATTGATATTAACGACGACTGGAAGGCCATCGTCCGCCAGCTGACCCACTCCCCGCACGGACGCATTGTGCTTTATCGCGACTCCCTGGACGACGCCATCAGTATGCTGCGCGTACGGGAAGCCTATCGCCTGATGACCGAGAAAAAAGAGTTCACTAAAGAGGTGATGCTGCGCGCCGCCGACGAGATTTACTACGTGCCGGAAGGAACGCCGCTCAGCACGCAGCTGGTAAAATTCCAGCGTAACAAAAAGAAAGTCGGTCTGGTGGTCGATGAGTATGGCGATATTCAGGGGCTGGTGACGGTCGAAGATATTCTGGAAGAGATTGTTGGAGACTTTACCACCTCCATGTCCCCTTCTCTTGCGGAAGAGGTCACACCGCAAAACGACGGTTCGGTGCTGATTGACGGCAGCGCGAACATCCGCGAACTCAATAAAGCCTTTAACTGGCATCTGCCGGAAGATGAGGCTCGCACCATGAACGGGATGATTCTGGAAGCACTGGAAGAGATCCCGGCGGCGGGCACGCGGGTGCGCATTGAACAGTATGATATTGATATCCTGGACGTGCAGGACAATATGATTAAGCAGGTGAAGGTCCTGCCTGTTAAACCACTGCGCGAAAGTATCGCGGAATAAAGTTGTAGGCCGGGCAAGGCGAAGCCGCCGCCCGGCACTACGGAGCGGCAAATTACGCTTTCGCTTTCGCCACGGTTACCATCGCAGCACGGATGGTACGGCCGTTCAGGGTATACCCTTTCTGCATCACGCCCAGCACTTTACCGGCTTCAACGTCTTCTGATTCCACCATCGCAATTGCCTGGTGCACGTTAGGATCCAGCGGGACGTCGGTATCGGCAATCACTTCCACACCAAACTTACGCACCACGTCCAGCATGGATTTCAGCGTCAGTTCGATACCTTCGATCATTGCCGCGTTGTCCGGATTCGCTTTATCAGCCACTTCCAGCGCGCGATCGAGGCTGTCGATTACCGGCAGCAGTTCGTTGACGAATTTCTCCAGCGCAAACTTATGCGCCTTCTCAACGTCCTGTTCGGTACGACGACGCAGGTTTTCCATTTCCGCCTTGATGCGCAGAACACTGTCGCGTTCGCGATTCTGTGCTTCTACCAGTTGGGCTTCCAGATTCGCAATTTTTTCATCGCGCGGGTCCACCTGCTCAGCAGATGCGTCTGGCTCTACAGCCTCAACTTCATCGTGCTGTTCCGTGATAATTTCTTCAGGGGCTTGCCCCTCAGGCGTTTTCTGTTCTTTACTACTCATGAATTTCTCCGCGTTTTTCTGCATTCATCTCGCTAACTTCGCTTATTATGGGGATCAGTTTCCTGGATTCAAGGGAACAAGAGAGATTGTCATCATTCATCAGGCACAAGGACCTCCAGAAAATGAATAATCATTTCAGGTGTATTGGGATCGTCGGGCACCCGCGTCACCCTACGGCATTGACGACACATGAAATGTTGTATCGCTGGCTGTGTAGCAAAGGCTATGAGGTGATGGTTGAGCAGCAGATCGCTCAGGAGCTGCAGCTTAAGAGCGTTAAAACCGGCACGCTGGCAGAGATTGGACAGCAGGCGGATCTTGCCGTTGTGGTCGGCGGCGACGGCAACATGCTCGGCGCGGCTCGCACGCTGGCGCGCTACGACATAAAAGTCATCGGCATTAACCGTGGCAATCTCGGTTTTCTGACCGACCTCGACCCGGACAACGCGCAGCAGCAGCTGGCCGATGTGCTGGAAGGACATTACATCAGCGAAAAACGTTTTTTACTGGAAGCGCAGGTGTGTCAGCAGGACTGCCAGAAACGCATCAGTACCGCCATTAACGAGGTGGTACTTCACCCCGGCAAAGTGGCGCATATGATTGAGTTCGAAGTGTATATCGATGAAATCTTCGCGTTCTCCCAGCGCTCTGACGGGCTGATTATCTCTACGCCGACGGGCTCGACCGCCTATTCGCTTTCCGCGGGAGGACCAATCCTGACGCCTTCGCTGGATGCCATAACGCTGGTGCCGATGTTCCCGCACACCCTTTCTGCCCGCCCGCTGGTGATTAACGGCAGCAGCACCATTCGCCTGCGTTTCTCGCACCGCCGTAATGACCTGGAGATCAGCTGCGACAGCCAGATCGCACTGCCTATTCAGGAAGGTGAAGATGTACTGATTCGTCGGTGTGATTATCACCTGAATCTTATTCACCCGAAAGATTACAGCTATTTCAACACATTAAGCTCGAAGCTTGGCTGGTCAAAAAAATTGTTCTGATTTTGCATCCAGTACTTTACTGTACAAAAAACCAGTTTATACTGTATGAAAACACAGTTATGGTTTTTCATACAGGAAAACAATTATGCTGGCACAACTGACCATCAGCAACTTTGCCATTGTTCGTGAGCTTGAGATCGATTTCCACAGCGGCATGACGGCGATCACCGGGGAAACCGGTGCGGGTAAATCCATTGCCATTGATGCCCTCGGCTTGTGCCTTGGCGGGCGTGCTGAGGGTGATATGGTGCGCATGGGCGCCAACCGTGCTGACCTCTGCGCTCGCTTCTCCCTGAAAGACACCCCTGCAGCCCTGCGCTGGCTCGAAGAAAATCAGCTTGAAGATGGACGTGAGTGTTTACTTCGCCGCGTTATCAGCAGCGACGGTCGTTCACGCGGTTTTATCAACGGCACGGCGGTACCGCTTTCTCAGCTTCGCGAGCTGGGTCAGTTGCTTATTCAGATCCATGGTCAGCACGCGCATCAGCAGCTGGTTAAGCCGGAGCAGCAAAAATCGCTACTCGATGGCTATGCAGGTGAGTATGCACTTACTCAGTTGATGGCAGAACACTATCGCCAGTGGCACCAGAGCTGTCGCGAGCTGGCTCAGCACCAGCAGCAAAGCCAGGAGCGTGCCGCACGCGCCGAGCTGCTGGAGTATCAGCTCAAAGAGCTGAACGAGTTTAACCCGCAGGCGGGTGAGTTCGAACTCATTGACGAAGAGTACAAGCGTCTGGCCAACAGTGGCCATCTGCTCTCTACCAGCCAGAACGCCCTCACCTTACTGGCAGATGGCGAAGACGTTAATCTGCAAAGCCAGCTGTATAACGTGCGTCAGCTTGTTACCGAGCTGGCGGGCATGGACAGCAAACTGTCCGGCGTGCTGGATATGCTGGAAGAGGCGGCGATTCAAATCTCTGAAGCCGGTGATGAACTGCGCCACTACTGTGAACGTCTGGATCTCGATCCCAATCGCCTGTTTGAGCTGGAACAGCGCATTTCCCGTCAGATTTCTTTGGCGCGCAAGCACCACGTCACGCCAGAAGAGTTGCCTGCTTTTTATCAGTCTCTCCTTGATGAACAGCAGCAACTTGACGATCAGGCTGATTCACTGGAAACGCTGACTCTGGCGGTAAACCAGCACCATCAGCAGGCGCTGACCACGGCGAAAAAGCTGCATGAAGTTCGTCAGCATTATGCTCAGGAACTCAGCCAGCACATCACCGACAGCATGCATACGCTGGCGATGCCACACGGCATATTCACGATTGATGTCCGCTTCGAAGAGAACTCCCTGACGGCGGAAGGCGCGGATCGCATCGAATTCCGTGTCACCACCAACCCAGGCCAGCCGTTACAGCCTATTTCCAAAGTGGCATCCGGTGGTGAGCTCTCCCGTATTGCTCTGGCGATCCAGGTTATCACCGCCCGTAAAATGGAAACCCCGGCCCTGATTTTCGATGAAGTGGATGTGGGGATCAGCGGCCCGACGGCGGCGGTAGTGGGTAAACTGCTGCGCCAGCTCGGTGAATCGACTCAGGTGATGTGCGTCACCCACCTGCCGCAGGTGGCAGGCTGTGGTCATCATCACTTTATCGTCAGCAAAGAAACGGATGGTGAAATGACCGAAACGCACATGAAACCGCTGGATAAACGCTCGCGCCTGCAGGAGCTGGCTCGTCTGCTGGGAGGCAGCGAAGTTACCCGCAATACGCTCGCGAATGCGAAAGAACTACTGGCGGCATAAACTTTTTCGGGATCTCAGGGTCATACAGAACAACAAAAACGCCGCCAGACCGGTTTCAAAGTGGGGCAAGGTCTATTATCATCGGCATATTACATATGAGCCGCGTACTGCTCGGGCCCGAAAAGGAATCAAATCACTATGCGCTGTAAAACGCTGACCGCTGCCGCTGCGGTTCTTCTGATGTTGACCGCAGGCTGTTCCACTCTGGAGAAAGTGGTTTACCGTCCTGACATCAACCAGGGGAACTACCTTACCCCTAACGATGTGTCTAAAATCCGTGTAGGGATGACACAACAGCAGGTCGCTTATGCACTGGGAACCCCGATGATGTCCGATCCGTTCGGCACCAACACCTGGTTCTATGTATTCCGTCAGCAGCCAGGCCACGAAGATGTGACCCAGCAGACCCTGACGCTGACCTTCAGCAGCGCCGGTGTGTTGACCAACATCGACAACAAGCCTGCCCTGACCAAATAATCCGGCGTCAGAAATGCAAAAAGGTGCTCACTGAGCACCTTTTTTGTATCGACATTTCGCACTGGATCGTAGCCCCGGTAAGCGCAGCGCCACTGGGAGAGAAAAGCACTACTTACCAGATTTCTCCGCACGTTGGCGACGCAGCTCTTTCGGGTCGGCAATCAGCGGGCGATAAATCTCCACCCGGTCGCCCTCTTTCAGCACATCACCCAGCTTCACCGGACGGCTGTAAATGCCGACTTTATTTTTTGCCAGATCGATATCGCGACGAAGCTCCAGAATGCCAGAAGCTCGGATAGCCGCCTCAACGGTTGCGCCCTCTTCCAGCATCACGCGCTGCAGATACTGCTTCTCCGGCAACGCATAGACCACTTCCACAGCTATCTTATGCGACACTGTAGACCTCTTTGGCGCGGGTCGTGAACGCCTGAACCATATTGGACGCCAGCTCTTTGAAGATGCGGCCAAACGCCAGCTCAATCAGCTTATTGGTAAACTCAAAGTCCAGATGGAACTCGATGCGGCAGGCATCAGCGCTCAGCGGCGTAAACTTCCAGCCTCCCATCAGGGTCTTGAATGGACCATCCACCAGATGCATCAAAATACTCTGATTGTTCGTCAGCGTATTGCGGGTGGTGAACGTCTTGCTGATCCCCGCTTTGGAGACATCCACCGCCGCCGTCATCTGCGTCGGGCCAGACTCCAGAACGCGGCTCCCGGTGCATCCCGGAATAAATTCTGGATAAGACTGAACATCGTTCACTAACTGATACATTTGTTCCGCGCTGTAAGGTACAAGCGCAGTACGGCTAATCTGAGGCATAGCATTTCCCATGGTCACACAACGGACAAATAATAACATTTATCACCTGTTAAAAAAACGCTAAGCCTCATCTCGTGCTAAGATAGCGCGTTAGACCTCACAGGACGCAATGAGGTGACTTTTTGAAATCAGATTACCGACGGCTTTACGACACTTATGACGAAGAAAAAAGCACATAAACCAGGCTCGGCGACCATTGCGCTCAACAAGCGTGCTCGCCATGAGTATTTCATTGAAGAAGAATTTGAAGCTGGCCTTGCCCTGCAGGGCTGGGAAGTAAAATCGCTGCGCGCCGGGAAAGCCAACATCGGCGATAGCTACGTCATCCTGAAAGATGGCGAAGCCTTCCTGTTCGGTGCCAACTTTACGCCGCTGACCGTCGCCTCTTCGCACTACGTGTGTGACCCAACGCGTACCCGTAAGCTGCTGCTGAACAAGCGTGAGCTGGAATCCCTCTACGGGCGCATTAACCGTGAAGGCTTTACCGTGGTCGCGCTGTCGCTGTACTGGAAAAACGCCTGGTGCAAAGTAAAAGTTGGCGTTGCCAAAGGTAAAAAACAGCACGACAAACGTACTGACCTGAAAGAGCGCGAATGGCAGCTCGACAAAGCGCGCATTATGAAAAACGCAGGACGTTGATTCTGCACACTTATTGTACTATTCAATAAGTTAGCGTTCCGGGCTGGTATCCAGGAAGTGAAATCTGGTATACTGAGTTCAACACTATTGGGGCTGATTCTGGATTCGACGGGATTTGCGAAACCCAAGGTGCATGCCGAGGGGCGGTTTGCCTCGTTAAAAGCCGCAAAAAAATAGTCGCAAACGACGAAAACTACGCTTTAGCAGCTTAATAACCTGCTCTGAGCCCTCTCTCCCTAGCTTCCGCTCTTAAGACGGGGATCAAAGAGAGGTCAAACCCAAAAGAGATCGCGTGGAAGCCCTGCCTGGGGTTGAAGCGTTAAAACTAATCAGGCTAGTTCGTTAGTGGCGTGTCTGTCCGCAGCTGGCGTGCGAATGTAAAGACAAACTAAGCATGTAGTACCGAGGATGTAGAAATTTCGGACGCGGGTTCAACTCCCGCCAGCTCCACCAAATAAAACAAGGGGTTACGTGAAAGCGTAGCCCTTTTTTTTAGTAGTGGCGGCAAAATGGCGACAGCTTAAATTACGGCTCTTAGAAGGGACCCACTACACCAAAGACATGGTAGTGCTTCAAGATGCCCCCTCATTTAACCTGCCTATGGAAACCAGATTTTTTACCATTCTGAGACTAAATATGGAAATCAATTTTAAAAAAATACTTCCAGTGAATAAATTGCTAATAATAATTGTTTTTTTACTGTTAACATCCGCTGCCATGGAATTTATTTATCTCTATCTTCATTCTGTGAAGAGCGCACCGAACTATACTGGTACTGTTAGCGACATTTTAATAGCGACAACTAACATTATTTTATCATTATGCGCAATTTTTGCGTTTAAAAACATAGCTGGAATATTCAAGGATAAAATATCAGATAGAGCCATAAGCAAAATTGATACTGCACTAATGTCTCTTGATGAATGTCTTGAAAAACTTTCAAGTCTATACTTTAATATAGAGATTGCAATTGCTTATAAAAACAGCAAGAATTATCAAGATCCTCATTTAACCAAACAACTTAATGATGCCTCCGATAACCTGAGTGGCGCTCTAGATGCATCATATAAAGCAAAATCCACTTTCGGCTCTTTAGCTCGTTGGGATATTAAGCTTGATTCAGAACATGGGAAACGGAAAGATAAGCTTGTAAGTGATGCTTTTGAGTTGTGTATGTTATCCACCACGATGTATGCAGCCTTAATTAAGGAAATAAATCCAAACTCAATATCCATTAGCTCTGAATCTTTTGAGAAGCTTTACACAAATTTTAAAGAAGAAAGGATGCGACTTGAAAATGAGAGCAATGATTTAAAGAACGTTTCTATCTCCCAAATATTTACAGTCCAATAATGTATTAGGAATAGGCAATTATGATTCTTCCTTGGCTTTCTTAACTATTTTTGAATATAGGCCTTATCGCCAACAGCCTGCAATATGATGATAATTTTCAGGTACTATATTTGCAATATCAAACCCGCCAACGGCGAGCCTCAGTAAAATGTTCCTAAAATGATCATGTAAATTCATGCAACATAGATATGCACCACAATTAATAAGTAATCAAGTATATCACCCCGTAGCATTTTCGAGTTGGAGTCACATTGATGATATGGAAAATAACTCTGGAAAACCAGCGTACCTGCATAAAATTAGGCAACGACAGTCAGAGTATGCATTCTGGCACGTATAGCCTCACAGGTATCATCAAAGAGTTTGCTAATAGCAATTCGGCTTAATTCCGCTTCTTTCCAATATTCAAAATTCGGCGCTTCCGGATCTCCGTGCTCGAACATAATAGCCTCCGTGAGGCAACTTTTTCTGTAGTCATCCAAGATGATGTAAACTTCCGGAGATATAAATGGTTTATTCGACTCAACACTCGTAACGAATAAATTAAACGCATCTTTAAACTTTCTCAATCTCCTTAGCTTGCGCTCGTCAAATGTTTCCGCAGGATCAACATGGTCCAAATGAGGTCTTAAATGAAGAACACTCTCTCTTGTTTCGAACATCGAATTCCAAATAAGATTATACGCTGATAATTCTTTATCGAAATAAGCTTTAGTAACATAGACAGAATTATCCAGTTTAGCTCTTATCTTTTCATTAGTCGCACTTAGCTGAGATTGCAATTCAGCGTATTCTTTGTTTAACCGTGATTTATATTTTTCTATATAAACCTTTCCTAGCCAAGCTAAAATACCAGATACAATAAAAGATATACCACCCAACGAAGCCAGAATTTTATAGGCTAAATCCATCCCCCCTCCCTAATTAAAAAATATGCTAAGTATATATTAATGCATTTTTAATCAAAGAGGGAGTACTTCGCATCAAATTTATCACTTCATTGCTCTAGTCTTGTGACTTCCATCATAAAACCAAGCAGTTATGTAAAAAATGGGAAATCCAGCTAAGCAAAGAGGCTATGCCTATCCTCGAGTTAATCAAACCAATCAGTAGTCATAGAGAGTGGGTATTCCAGGTATCAAAGCTCCCCTCAACCACATGCAGGAGCAAACAGATAACGCTGCGATTATCCGCATGGGCTTCGATGGCGAACTGGTTGCCCACGGAATGCATTCTATAGCGAGAACGGCTGCTGCAGAGTCTGGTAAGTTCAGAACCCAAGTGCTTGAAGCAGCCTTAGCTCACACAAATAATAATGAGATCATAGCTGTCTACAATCGCTCCGAGTATCTTGCAGAAAGAGAAGAGCTGATGTAGTGGTGGGGAGATTACGTTCAGGCCAAGAAACTCCTGGCTATTGCTGCTTAAGGTATGAATCATTACTTTTTTACATTATAACGATATGGCAGTGATAAGTTGACTATATATTTATGTTGCTGCACAATATTTTTTAGAGTCTCATTCTATCAGCGATACAAGACATTGAACAAAACACAGAGGTAAGCATGAAAGATAATTGGCCAATCTGCGGAAGAACCGTATTTTTATCCGGCGGTCCTATTGCTACAATTGAACCACTAAGTGATAAAGTTTTAATTTGGCCAAAAACTAAAGATGGTAAAACAACACAAATAAAAATAGATAAGTACGGTAAACTCTTTTATGCTGTTAATAAAATAAACTTAAATATTATTGGCGTTGAGTTTACCTCTAATGAAAGTGAATATATTGGCATGTCCCCAAGAGAGTTTCGAGGCTATGTTAACCAAAAGGATATTTGGTCAAATTGGGATGCTATACAGAAATGGGGAGGAATAGCGCTGTCATCATTTCATGACAAAAATGGAATTAGCTATGATCTTTCAAATAGAATCCGATTTCAACTGAGCACAATTAACAATCGGTTAAAAAACTTAGCTATTTCTTATCAACAACAATTAAATGCATTAGTTTTAAAAGAAAGTTTCAAAAAAGGGCAACGTTTTCAGGACGGATATACCGATTTAGTTTATCAAGAATTCCATTCATATTTATTTGATGCTGGAATCCTTCGAGATAATCTTTGCGAGTATGTATACAACTTCTCCAATAAAGGAAACAATAAGCAACAAGGAAAAGAAATTACAACAGCAGGAGGCCTGCTAAGATTTTTAAACTCAAAAAAATATCATTCAGAAATAGAGACTTATCTGAAAAAGGAAATGAGCATTGGTGGATGGTTATTTGAGTTGGGAAATTATAGAGATCTAGTAATGCATTCTGCACCAATAAATATTGCGGGCCATAATTTATATGCAATTCATGAGCCTATCGCTATGCCTGAAGGTAAAGAACTTCCTGCAGTTCGTTTCCCATTACCTGCTAACCCCGAAAAGCTTTATAGTGAACGGTGTAAGAAAAATGATTTTGATAAGTATATAGATAACTTTAAAGAAATATCGCGAATTTCTCTTCAAGATCGTGGTAAATATGATTGCTTAGAGTATGCACATAAAGTTTTTGGTTTGCTCACAAATTTGTCATTAGAAGTAGCAAAGCAATCACCATTTAAACCAATGCGGCACAGATTTATTCGCACAAAACAAGGTCTCGTTTCTATACCTGAATATGAAGAAAGAACCTGATACTATAGTCAAAGCCTTTGGACGATTTATTCATCGTCCAAAATGAAGTCAGTCTAATATTAGACTAAAACCACATATCTATCATTAACCACCTATAATTCATAATATATTAATCGTTTTTATCGTAGCTAAAAGACTTTTTATTTTAAAATCCTGTAATCTTCGATTTATGTTAATTGTCCCTTGGGTTCTTTTCCTTTTGAGTCGTGCTTCAGCTTGTATTTGAATATATCCCCATACTCAACCATATATAATGGTTATTATATCCTGTCTAAATCTGCTTACAATTTTAAATTAGCCAATTAAAACGCTAACATTATTAAAATCACTTTACATATAACTACAGATAAAACTGCAATCATCTTTAAGAGTATTCAACTCTATTTTGAAATTATTTCCCTGTCTTTGCTATATTATCCTTCATAGTTTTGATCCTTCTTTATTTTCAACAACCTTTTACTTACCTGATTTATCAGAAATTTTGTTTAAGAGACTTTGATATTATCAAAATCATTATTTGAGTTTTTTGCTACAAGCAAAATAACAAGGACGCCAGCATCAAAATTCTCCATCGGTGATTACCAGAGTCGTCCGATGAAGTCCTGAGAGCCCGCATGGCGCAAGCCCTGCGGGCTTTTATGTGCCTTCAATTTGTCCCACAAAGTCCAAAAAATTTCCCGCCTACACTGGTGCATCACGCCATTAACTGTTATTCCTCTCATGCTCAATGAGCCATTCTTTGCGTGAAATACCCCCTCCATAACCCGTCATCGCTCCATCTTTACCAATTATCCTGTGGCAAGGGATCACAATCGCAATTCGGTTTGCACCATTAGCAGCAGCGACAGCGCGCACAGCATTTGGCTTATTCATCCGTAGTGAGATGGCCTGATAGTGTGAGGTCTGTCCATAGGGAACTGCCCGCAGCTCGTTCCAGACGGATTGTTGAAAATCACTCCCCGGGGCATCTACAGAGAGATCAAACTGTCGACGCGTTCCCGCAAAATACTCGCTGATCTCTTTTACTGTCTGCCGGGTATGGCTGTTTTCTCCGGTGACGATTCTGGCGTTAAATAAACGCTGAATATCGCGAAATTCTGTTTCTAACATCCGGCGATCGGTAAACTCCAGTAGACAAACTCCCCGCTCTGTCGCACAGACAAACATCGGCCCAAGCGTCGTGGTAAAACGGTGAATGACAATCACCTGGGTTGCCTGAGTCGGCGCTGCACCAGTAAGTCGCTTGTAGGTATAACCAAACCCACTCAGGGATTCATAGCCGTTGTCCAGCGCAACGTCAGTCGCCGTTCGTCCGCTTTTGAGCTCCTGCATGGCAACGTTCACCCGCTGCATTCGCTGGAAAGCCTGAAAAGTGATGCCGTGATGTTGCAGAAACCAGCGCCTTACCCGCTCCGGACTGATTCCATGCTGGCGAAGCTCCGCGTCTGCAACACGGGATTTAATATCGCGCCTGACAAGCGCAAGCGCCTGTTCAACAAATAATGGCGCGCTGTGCGCATTCTCAGCGGGTCTGCAGACCTTACAGGGCCGAAAGCCGGCTGCAAGGGCAGATTTGGCATCTTTATAAAATTCGACATTTTCACGTTTGGGCTTTCGCGCCCGACATACCGAAATGCAGAACACGCCAGTGGTTTTAACGCCGACAAAAAACACGCCAGTATATTCTGAAGCACGTTCAAGTAATGCCTGATACCAGATATCACATAAATTCTTATCGGTTATTTTCATCACCAAAAAGTCCTTCAAACGTCTGACGAGATCGGATCGCATGCATGACATCAGTCAGCGTTGACTGCATGGCTGAATGCACAAAATTGCCCATGGAAATGCGGCTTACTCCGGCCAGCTTCAGCCTGTCGAACGACGGAAGGTCGGGCATACACATGACATTAAGAGGTAGAGCCGTCGCCTCTGCAATGAGGCTGATGTCTTTCTCTGACGTCAGACAGGGAACAAAAAGGCCGTCAGCACCTGCAGCTTTATAACTTTGACCCCGTAATATCGTCTCCTGCAACGCATCTACATGCCCGAGCAGGTAAATGTCAGTCCGGATGTTCAGAAACAGGCCATGATTTTCGCTTCTTAGCGCATCGCATACTGTTCTTAGGGTACAGGTAAAATCAGGGGCATCGTCAAGCTGACGCACCCCGTTTATGGCTCTGCTGTCTTCAAGGTTAACGCCTGCGACACCTGTCTGAGCAAGGCGCCTGAGATTGGCTGTTATCTCTTCGGCTGAATCACCATACCCTGCTTCCATGTCAACGCTCAATGGCAGCTTGCTGACAGCCTGGATACGGGTGACCATATAAAATAACGCATCAAATGGCATTCCCTGCCCGTCTTCATATCCCAGTGTGGACGCGATTGCTGCGCTGGACGTTCCCAATGCCTGATAACCTGCTTCTTGCGCTGCTACAGCACTGGCGGCATCCCAGACATTAGCGATAAGAAGTGGCTCATGCTGGTTGTGGAGTTCTGCAAAGTTCATATCCATATCCTCTCGATAGATTGAAAATGAATCTAAGCAGTCAGCAAGAACGTCACAACCGAAATTCAGACGACCATTTTTTAGCAAACGTCGTCTGAACCCGGAGTGAATCAGACCGAAACCTTTCAAGGTCGGGTTGAGGTGCAAACTATTCATATCGAAAAGCTTCAACATCTCACTCATACTATATTGAAAACCCTCATAAAACTATTAAAATTAAAAACTTAACTAATAAATATTAAAAAGACCTTTTGCAGATAATGTGCTAGAAATTTGTTCGATCTATCTCAAAGCCAATGACAGGAACCATGAGAAAATGGATACGACGTTGCTTAGCGCATTAGATACCAGTGAACGCGAAAAATTCGAAAGCGCTATAAATGCCTTGCAAGGTGATGTCTCCGCTGCTGCCGCGAGGTTATCAGTTGATCCACGCTTACGCCTTGAATACTCAAAACGAATCAAAGAATTGTCCACAGACTTATGTGCAAAGGCCAATGCCGGTGTGATCTCATGGGGAAAAGCTGCACAGGAAGCACAGGAGACGCGAAATTTGATCATGGAAATGGTGCGTTCTCGCAGCACTCCACTCGGGCGAGCAATGGCCGAACGGATAAAAAGCGAAGGTAAGACGCTGAATGAGTTGGTTGCTAAAAAAGCGAAATCATTATTTGGGCCACAGGTAAATTTTAATAGTCTTGCTGAAGTACAAAAAAATCAGATTTATGCAGGTATCGTGGAATCAGCTGGTAAATCTAACCCTCAAGTTAACATGAAAATGATGCAACTCTCCCGCGTGGGAAGAGGTCTTATTGTTCTCTCGATTGCAATTTCTGTTTACGAAATTTATACCGCCGACAACAAAATATCTGAGTCAGGGAGGCAAATAGCCATTAATGGTGCGGGTATTGCCGGTGCTGCCGCAGGCGGCGCTATGGCGGGATTAATGTGTGGGCCAGGCGCACCTGTTTGCGTACTGATTGGTGGTTTCGTCGGTGGCGCTCTTGCCGCATGGGAAATGGGACGTTTGTGGAATTGATTATGCAACAGGTTAATTCAATATCTCTGATTAAGGTTCGCGAAGCTACCGATATATCCCAGGCTCAATCTGACGTCATGCTCAATGGCGAAAGCACGGGTATTCTCGTTCCTGGGCACATACTGGAAGCTGCGGTTCAGGTTAATGACCTGCGTTATATCCTGTTTCTGACAGACGATGTCATTTTCGAGGAATCGTTGACCATTGCCCTTATCGACGTGCATGACGGGCTTAAAGAAATTGTTCGTTTAGGTAATGAATACTCGACAGGAAGTTTTGCTGACCTCCAGATCACTGACGATAGCGTGAATTTCAGGTTTATTGGGGATTATATCTGGACAGTGGAGGTATCAGATTCACCTCGCTTGCGCCTCCCTTTTATTTCCGACCCGAAAGGTATTAAACGGGAGCCAGGCCTGAAAAAATACATAGCGATTTCTGCCACTCCCACGCCGGAAAACATAAGTTGAAGCCATTATTTAACAGAATACTCACCTTAACTGACGCAGAACTGCTCGCCCGCGTCCCCGTCTGGCACGCCTTATCAGAACTTTTTACCGGGCGCGAACTCCAGGAGTATGACTATCAATGGATGGCAGAGGTGCTGAAAAAATCCGGATTTAACCGGGAAGAGATCTTCAGAATTGTGGATGAGGAAGTCGCCCCTGCTCTACAGGCTAATCTGCATTACAACCCAACGCCGGTAATGGACGGTTGGTCAGAGGAAGACATCAAACGGCTTGTGACAGCGTATTTGAACAGAAAGCCGACAATTATCGAGCGCATCATTCCGGCCCGGGTACTGTTAAAACAACGGCGCAAACACATCAGCAAGGAACTTAACAGGCTATCCGCTGAGCTTGATAACGGCTTGTCATAAGTTATAAAGCGAGATGATAACCAAAGAACGTTAATAGCACAGGCCTTCCCGCAAAAACAAAAGCCCGCACACCTCAGGCATGCGGGCTTTTTTATACCAGCAAGGTCACCCTTACTCGGCGACCACAAACCCCGGCAGATCGGCATCGAAGTAGTTGTGATACATATTCATCACCTCGGGATTACGGAAGCTGTAGGTTTTCAGCAGCCAGCGTTTTTCCGCAGAGTAGGGATCTCTCACCTGGATGATTTCCCGGTTGTGTAAAGAGTCCTGATTGGCGAAGGAGAACAGGTCGCCTTTGTTAATAGCAACGCGGCCTTTTGCCGCTTTGGTGATGGCCACCTTAAGGTCAATTAATGCTTTGATCGCCTCTGCTGGCGCATCCGGAGAATACGTTGTGCGTGTGTCGTAGTAACGGAAAGTATGAATATTCTCCAGGATCGGATGCAGTTCAGAATCAATCTGGCTGGCGTTCGAGTCGCGAGAGTATTCATCAAAAGGGGTAATAAAAAGTGGCTTTCGTAACCACTCCTGGGATTCAGCCTTTAAATTATCCAGAATCGCTTTACCGTCCAGGTAGCCGGTAAAAATCAGGTTTTCTTCGCTGCAACGCATGCCTAATAAACTGAGAAAATCAGCGCGTACCGGGTGAGCGGTGCGATCGTTGTGGTAATAAAGTTCGCCGTCCGTTTTTTGCGTTTGTGTGTTGCTGTATTTTTTGTCGGCATAAACATCATGGAAAAAATCACCGTTGTTGCGCGTACGGTAGGCCAGTAACGGGGAGTCGGTGAGCTGAGCGAACAGCTCCAGCAGGGCCTCTCCTACAAAGGTGAGCTTTTTGGCGTACTTATCGTTAACGGGATTGGACTGATCAAATTCTGGAATGATGGTGTCGAGTGGTACGTTTTTTAATAAATGCGCGTTAATGCCTTGATCCTTGCGCTCTTGCCTGACGCGCTCGCAGGCCTGAACAAAAAAAGTGGGCACCAGACCATTTTCAATGAGTTCGGTGATGGACTGCTTGAAGAGTTTGTAGTCTGTATACGGGCTGATGGTGACACGGCTGATAAGTTTTGATAGCTCATCTTTTTGAAGATCGTTAAACTCTAGCTGGGTGATCATAGTTTGATTGCCTTATGTACGCTCAAAACAGACGCTGCACCCTGAGAAAGTAAGGCGTCTTGTTTTGAGTCTTATGGTTGTATTGGATTAAATCTTTCCTGTTTGCCTTGCGTAAGCGAACAAGCCACCGGCGGCGACAATGTTCGCAAGTTCCCCTACCGGAGCGGTTTTCAGAATCCCATCAGCAGTACCAATCTGATGAGCGTCTAAATCGATTTCAATGGTATCCCCCGTTTTCAGCGCACGGATATCACAGCCTTCATTCAGCGTGACGGGCATGATTTGCCCCGTGGATACACAGTTACGGAAAAATATGCGGGCGAACGACTGGGCGACGACGGCCTTCACGCCGGATGCCCCCAGAGCCACCACCGCATGCTCGCGCGATGAGCCACAGCCGAAATTTTTCCCGGCCACAATAAAGTCATACCCTGCTCGCTGCGTCTGCGGATTGATAAACGGCAGCGCCCCTTCCGGCAGTCCGCACATGGCGAGCGTTGCCAGCTCTTCACGCCCCTCGGCAGAGGCCGGGTTAATTTTCAAATATTCAGCCGTTAATATCTGGTCGGTATCGATATTGTCGCCTAACACATAAACTGTACCGCGCATTACGTTATTAATAGTCATTAGTTAAGTACCGTTCTGGATTAGTAATAAAACCGGCCACTGCCGCAGCAGCCACTGCATAAGGTGAGGCCAGATAAATCATCGCGCCTTTATTTCCCATCCGCCCCACAAAGTTACGGTTGGTGGTGGAAATCACGCTTATCGGATCCCTGACTCTCCCAAAGGTGTCCGCTGGCCCGCCGCAGCAAGCTGCGCAGCCGGGTTCAGAAGATAATTTAACGCCAGCCCGGGTCAGGATTTCATACACGGATCGGCCCTTCACCTGGGTGGTGATCAGATTATGAAAAACCTCTTTGGTCGCGGGAACGGCGTAGGTTGGGATGGCCACCTTGCGCTGCCACAGTATTTCCGCAGCAGCGATAAAATCATCCGTTTTACCGCCCGTGCAGGAGCCAATATAGGCTTGCGAAATGGCAATATTTTCCAGCTGTGCCACTGCCACCACATTATCCGGGGAGTGTGGCCGCGCAATCACGCTGGTTAATGCCGAGACGTCAATATCAATCGTGCGGACGTAATGCGCATTTTCATCAGGCGTCACCACGGAATACGGGACGGTGGTTCTGGTCGCCAGGTAATCCAGCGTGGCCTGGTTTGGCACCATAATGCCGTTTTTAGCCCCGCACTCCACAACCATATTGCACATCGTCATTCGCTCTTCGACCGATAATTCATCGATGACGTTGCCGGTAAATTCGATGGCATTATAGGTCGCCCCTTCCACGCCCAGCTCTTTCATTAACACCAGAATTAAATCTTTCGCCTGAACGCTTTTCGATTTTTTACCGTAGTAATTCACTTTTATGGTGGCGGGAACCATCAACGGGATCTCCCCCGTACCCAGGGCATACGCCCCGTCGGTGATCCCCACGCCAATGGCGAAGGTACCAAAGGCCCCGGCGGTCACAGTGTGTGAATCGGTCCCCAACAACACCTCTCCCGGCCGGGTGTGTCCCCCTTCCGCCAGGCCGATATGACACACGCCTTTATAGTCCGGGGTGCCCACATCATAAAAATGGGTAATATTTTGCGCTTTTGCGAATTCCCGCATTACCCGAATATTTTGATTCGCCTGCGGGTCGGCGGAATAAACAAAGTGGTCAGGGATCATAATAAAGCGATCCGGGTTCCAGACTTTTGCCTCTTCACCAAATTCTTTTTTAAATACGCTGGCGACGCCAGGCGTGCAGGGATCGTGGGACATTAATACATCAACATTCACGAAAAGCACTTCACCCGGTGAAACATGCGATCTATTGCTGGCTCTGGCGATTATTTTTTCGGTTAACGTCATCCCCGGCTTTATATTTACCGACGCATAATCATCAGTTTCGTGAATATTCATTTTTCTCTCCTCTTTATCTGATGGGGAAATTACACCGTACAGAGGAGGGGCTTTCAACGGGAATCCGTTATTCGTCAGATTAGTTTCATTTTGCGTATGAATTGTTCCTCAGGTGGAACTGTGCTCCCCGCTGCGCAAATTCTTTAAGTAAAGCAGTGCAGATATGCATACCACCAGAATATAGATCAGGCAGAAGATCAGCATCAGCGTGGAAAAGTCCCGGCTCACCAGCAGCCACGCCCCGACGGCCAGTAAAAAAGCATTGGCCAGCCCGAAATCACGCTCCATGCGCCCGAACACGCGCATACGTTCATCCGGGGTATTGGCAGAGAGATCGAGGTTAGCAAGCGTGACGGGCCGGATCGTCCCGGAGCCAAACCCCAGCAGCACCAGCGCCAGCAGCCCGGAGACAAAATAGTCCATGCCTCTCGCTGCAAGCCATTCATTGCTGGCAAAAAGCCCCAGCGCCGCCGTCATAAAAAGGCTTGTCGTCGCCAGTAACGCCGTTACCCCAAACCGTGCGATAAACGGTCCGGCTATTTTGATCGCCCCCCAGGACGAGAGTGTAAAGCAGCTCAGCACGGCACCGAAAAGCAGCGGGTCGACATTCACCATAATAAAGTAGAACGGGATAAAGCCGATGAACGGCGCCAGCGTAAAAGCGCGTGAAATGGAATAGAACAGCATCCAGAAGAGCTGGTCCCCTCTGGGCGAAAAAGAGACCCGCTCAACAGGCCGGGCAGGTTCGGGCTCTGCCTCCTGCACGCGAATCAACGCCACGCATCCGGAGGAGATAACGCTCACCACAATGGCGGCGATAAACGGCCACTGGGGGTTGTAGTCAAACAGAATACTCCCCAGCGATCCGGCGATCAGGGTGGCAATAAACATCCCGCTTTGCGACGTGGTCTGGATCTGCATAAACCGGTGCTGATCGCCTGCGGTGAGCTGGCGCAGCAGGGCCGCATCCGTGGTCAGCGCAATGGTAAATCCCGCGCCGCCAAGCAGCTGCGACACCACCAGCAGAGAGAGGTTAACCTCACTTTGCCGGGTGCTCCAGAGCATCAGCGCCATTCCCAGCGCCTTCATCAGTTCGCCTGTAATCACCGTCTGTCTGGATGACAAGAAGCGCAGCAGCCAGCCGGGTATGCCGCTGCTGAAGGTGCTGGTCAATCCATACAGCGCCAGCAGGAAAATAATCCGGTACATCCCCATGTCTATTGTCCAGAAATAGAGCAGCAAGACGGGAAGATGGAAATAGCAACGGGAAATAATACGGTAGGCCAGGAACAGGCCATGGTTGCCAGACCCGGGATGTAACCGGCGCGTCGTCATGACGCCAGCATCGCCATAATATCCATATCTCCCGCACGAAGGATTTTAATCTCCTTCTCCAGTAACGAGACGATGGTGCTGGAGACCGTTGTCACCGGACGCTGGGCTGCGGGCAGAATATAGCCCACACGGTCGCCAAACGTCTGGCGGGCGGCATCAATGTCGATCAGGCAGTCAGACTCCACGCCGGAAAGATTGGCAGAACTCATCCCCAGCGGGCGGCCAAACAGCGCAATCACCTCTCGCAACACGCTCTGATGATTGCACACCAGAGAGATGGATTCCGGCTTCAGATACGGGTTCTGCGGCACATTGTCCGATGCCGGAACCACCACATTCAGCGCGCCGGGCATGGCACCAATCAGTTTGTCGAGCGCAGCGCGGTGCTGGACCTTATCGACGGCGATGTAATCCCATGCCTGCGCCGGTTCCGCGACGAAAAGCGTCAGCGGTTTCTGTCGTTCGCGTTTTTTGAGATCGTAAATTTTCTGGCAGGCGTCAATGTTCCACGGGTCTGCCGCCAGGGCGTAATTCGTGTCCGTGGGGACCAGAACCACCTCGCCGCGCTTCAGGGCGGCGACCGTATTGTGTATATGCTGCATCTCTTTTCCTGTTTAAATGTTGACGGTTACGCTACGGCCCGCGAGGCAGAAACTGGCGGGATCCGGCACGTCTTTCCAGTCGATATCGATATGTGCAGTCAGCACTTTCACGGGCAACTGCCGGCGCGCGATTTCAGGCGGGGGCTGTACGTCCCTCTCCCCGACCGCCACGCGTCCACTCCCTGCACGGAGGGTTCTTATCGTTCCTTTCCAGCGCGTGGCGGATGCGGTGGTCAGACGCACCGTTACCGCCATCCCCGGGCGCAGACTGCCGGCGTCAGCCTCATCAAAAAACGCCTCAACCCAGCGAGTGCGGCAATCCAGAATGCGCACAATCGGGGTGCCGTTCTGAACGCTCGCACCACTCTCCTCCGTCACGTCCCAGATCACGCCGTCCGTGCTGCTGTTGAGCGCCGCCTGCTGACGGGAGTGAAGGAGCGCAGCGACTTCCTGAATGCTTTGCGTCGTCGCCTGCTTGCGGGCAATCAGCTGTAGCTTCTCCTGCTGCATATTCTCGATTGTGAGCGACATATCGCGCTGATTCTGCTGTGGCGCATCCAGCGTTCTTGGCCCTGTCAGCTGAAGGCCGGATTTGGCGGCATTCACGTCCAGTAAACGCTGACGGAGCTCGGCTGCTTTCGCCTCCTGGCTGGCCTGCAACACCCGCGTGTTGTTCTTACGCTCTTCATACTCCATGCGGCTGATGAAACGCTGCTGGTAGAGATTTTCATAGCGCTGAAGCTGCTGTCGGGAGAAGGCGGTTTGCGCCGTAATCGCGCTCAGCTCCTCCTTCAGTTGCACAAACGTGGCAGCCGATTGTTTCTCACCTAACTGCTGCTGCATCCTGCTCTCGACGAGGTACTGCTGCCGCTGCTGCTGATAAACCTGCAGTCGTTGATCGATCCCCGAAATTTGCTTGTCGAGTTCAGCAAGCTGGATCTCCAGCGCGCTGCGCTGGGCCACCAGGCCGGGGATCTGGTCGTTCGCCTGCGTGGTGACCACATTTCCCAGCGATTGCCGGGCCCGGACCGCCTGTCCCGGCGCGATGTTCTTCGCCAGCACCAGCTGTCCCGGCAGCGGGGAGAGCACCGTGGATATTCGGCCATTGATAAAGGCCTCCTTGCTGGAGACCCCCATTCCCGCAAAAAACAGCAGAACAATGGCCACCAGCACGCCACCCGCCACGCCCCATTTGAGCAGGCTATACCGGGCGAAAACCGCTCTGATTCGGTTAATCACGCACGCCTCATTAACGCTTATACAGCGTGACGACGCTGGCTTTCTCAAGGGTATGCATGTTGATGAGGAAACGTATCACCGCGTTTGGCAGATCCTGCGTTACGCCCAGGTCATCGCAGCTCAGGGCGTGCAGGGTGAAGATATAGCGGTGCGGAATGTCGCCCTCTGGCGGGCAGCAACCGCCGTAGCCAGGCGCACCAAAATCGGAGCTGGCGTGTTTGATGTCGGGTGTGTTCGCCGGGTTTCCCGCGCCTGCCGCAAGCCCGGTCAGGCTGGCAGGAATGTTATACGCCACCCAGTGCCAGAAACCGCTGCCCGTTGGCGCATCAGGATCGTACGCGGTTACGGCAAAACTTTTGGTTCCCTGCGGGACATTTTCCCAGGACAAGGCGGGAGAGACATTATCGCCATCCCCCCCAAAATTATGATATTCGTTCGCTTTGGAGAGAAAATCGTAGTCACTTAAACCTGCAATAGATACTTTCATAGCGTTAACCTCTGTTTGAAAATCGGTATTTACCGGTGGGTTGTTCTATTGGTAACCGATTGAAAGCAAAACCGGTAACAGAATTAACCAACCCGGCATATTGCCCAGGAATAACGCGATATTGTTCCAACACTGAAACAATGCGGTGAAAATTTCTCTGCTGATTGCGAAGCCTCTTATTACACGACATCCTTTCCCTAAATTTATGACACCAGTGCGGTGCAGGGAGAATTGAATGATGAATAAGAAAGTCGCGTGGAATGGTCAGGTTCAGCCGGAAGCGATTAACGTATTATCGGCTGAAGGCGGAATGATTGTTTGCCCTACGAAAGTGGGTTATATCATTATGACCTCAGATAAAGAGGGTCTGGAGAGAAAATTCGAAGCCAAACAGCGAAACCGTAATAAACCCGGCGTGGTATTGTGCGGCAGTATGGAACAGCTGAAATCGCTGGCGGAGATGAACCCGGAAATCGAGGCATTTTATCAGGCCCACTGGGATGCAGACGTATTACTGGGCTGTATTTTACCGTGGCGAGAAGATGCCATCGCCAGATTACCCGATAACGGCCTCAAAGAGCTGATGATGGACGGCAGAAAAACCAGCTGCTTCGTGATTAAATTTGGCAAACCCGGCGAAATGATTGCTAAAGAGCTGTGGGAAAATCATCAGAAATTCTCTTTTGCCAGCTCGGCGAATCCGTCAGGAAAAGGCAACCGCGGCATGGTGGAATTCATTGGGGAACGCATCGAATCGCGTGCAGACTTAATTATTTGTGCCAACGAGTACGTTAAGTCTATTCAGCCTGATGAGACCCAGGAGAGTCGCTATGAACAAGGCGTGATGGTGTCCATGGTGGACAGCGAAGGGAAACTGGTCCCTGAACAGGGTAGTGCCAGAAAAGTGACCCCTTGCCCGGTATTAATTCGCAAAGGTCTCGACGTGAATAAAATTATTAATTTCATGTCCGCCCAGTTTAATACCTGGGACTATCGCCACGGCGATTACTATTAATTTTTGGGTTTAACCGCGTCACAGGGATATCGATAATCATGTCATTTATAGACAAGGCCATTACCGTATTGCGTAATAGCGGGATCATCCTGATCCCTACCGATACCCACTTTGCCCTGGCAGCCGATCCTTACAGCCCGGATGCCGTGGAAAAACTGACGCTGTTAAAAAGATCGCCCTGTACCAGAGAGATGACGTTTTGCTTCTGCGAACTGGCGGATATATGGGAATGGGTGGATGTCAGCCCGTGGCAAAGAAGCAAAATTGAAATGCTCAGCCGGGCCTGCTGGCCCGGCACCCTTAAAATCAGCCTGCGAAAGAAACAGCGCGCCGATTTTCTTCCCGGCGCAGGCGATATTCTCCCGGTCGTCTGCGTGAAAAACAGTCAGATGCGAACCATCATCAGCCGCTTAGGCAGGCCCCTGGTGGTGATCCCGGCAGGATATCCGCAGGATGAGGGCGATCTTGTCAGTTTTACGCTCGCCCGGGAAGACATGGGAGACTGTGTCGATCTGGTTGTCCCGTCCAACTGCAAAAACCCCAGCCGTACCGCCACCACGCATATCTCTTTGCTGGATGACAAAGTCTCGATCCTGCGTCATGGCGAGCTGGATATCAGTAGCCTGCTTTGACCTCGGCCCCGGCGATCAGCTGCTGAAGTTCGTCGCTAAAGCGTTTAATGCCTGAGGTCATCGTGTTTTTATTTTTGGACAGTAGCCACACTTTATACTCATCCATCTGCCAGCCGGGTAAAAGCCGGACCAGTTTCCCGGTGGCGAGACTTTCTCGCGCAATGTAATTGGGCAAGTAAGCAATGCCGAGGCCGGAAAGCGCCATGCTGATCAGCGCCACGCTGTTGTTGCTTCTGAAGCGGCTATGAACGTCGATATTGACCTTCTGTTTCTCTTTTCTGAACGGCAGCGAAACCGTACGCGCCACACCGCGAAACAGAATATAGTTGTGGGCCGGGAGATCGCCCGGCGTCAGGACAGGACGCATCCGGGCGATACAGTCAGGGGTGGCATAAAGCCCCCACTGGATGGAGCATAAAAATTTGGTGTGCTCATGGGTTGGCGTTTCCTGCGCCACAATGATAGAGAGATCGTACTGGCTCTCTTTGATATCCACCGCTTTATCCGATAAATCGAGATCGACATTGGCCATAATATTTCGTTCTAAGTACGCATTTAATGCTGGCACAACATACTCTTTTCCGAACGTCACCGGGGCAAGTATTTTTATTGTCCCCGCTGGTTCCTCATAATAATCCCGTATAAAGCGTTCTGCGGCGCGCAGTTCATTCAATATTTTGAAGCAGTGCTGATAGTAGCTCAGCCCCAGCTCCGTAATCTCTATTTTCCGGGTGGTGCGCTTAAGCAGCATTGCACCAATACGTTTTTCCAGCGTTGAAATATCCCGGCTAACTGATGACTTCGACATTCCCAAAGAGAGTGCGGCCTCGGTGAAGCTCAGGGTTTCGACGACACGCGCGAAAACCACCATCGGAATTAAATTCTCGATTTTTTCCATTCTACAATCTGCACCAGGTCAGCAAACATCACCCGATAATTAGTGGCAAAAGTCCTTGCTATCGTCAAGTGAAAATTTTCCAATATTGTCGTTCTGCCCCGGTTCGATAATAACTCCGCAGCGCCGCACGGCTATTTTTCACCGCCTAACAAGAATATATTTTCTTCGAAAAATGGGTTAACTCAGAGGGTGAATATCCACGCACTAAAAGAAAAATATCTGGTTTTTTATGCTTTATTTATTGCTTCTGAATACGAATTAAAAATTTAAATCCGCTGATTTCCCTCTAGCATAACGACTCAGGGTGAATGTTGCGAGAGGGTTAACCGTGAGTAAATGCATAGTTTCAGGAACACAGTGGGGGGCACAAAACCCCATCCGCGAGGACGATCTTGCGGCAAGGATCGATGCCTTACCGGCTTCCGCCGGACTTTGGCGATTCATCGCCTTGCTGTCCCTTGGCGGTTTTTTTGAGCTTTACGATCTGTTTCAGACAGGCTACATCAGCGCCGGTCTCATTGCTGATGGCATCTTCCACACCGGCCAGCAGGGCGTGTTCGGTATGGCCGACCAGGCCGCGTTTGCGTCCGCGACCTTTCTGGGGCTTTTTATCGGTGCCAGCTTGCTCAGCCCCTATGCTGATCGCATTGGCCGACGCGCGACCTTTATGTATGCTCTGCTCTGGTACGGGCTGTTCTCCCTCGTCATGGCGTTTCAGCATCAGGCAGAATGGGTGATCTTTTTTCGTTTTATGGTAGGCATCGGCCTCGGCGTTGAACTGGTTACCATTGATACCTATCTGACAGAGTGGGTACCTGCTCACCTTCGCACCCGCGCCTTTGCTTTCGCCTTTTTCATTCAGTTTCTCTCGGTTCCTGCCGTCGCGCTGATGTCATGGTGGCTGGTGCCGCAGATGTGGTTTGGCTTGAGCGGATGGCGGTTCGTGGTGATCGCTGGCGCGCTGGCGTCCATCATTATCTGGCTGGTACGCAAGGGGCTGCCGGAATCTCCGCGCTGGCTGCTGCAGCAAAAGCGCTTTCTCGAGGTGAGAACCGTCATGCAGGAGATGGAAAAGCGCTGCGGCAGCGGCGAACAGGCGGATTTCCCTCTCCGCGCCGGGCAGCACAACGAACAGGTTTCACTCAAGGGCAGGTTTAAAGATATCTGGTCTCCGCGCTACCGTGGCCGGGTTGCGATGCTGGTGGTGATGAATATCTTTCAGGCGATTGGCTTTTTTGGCTTCGGAAACTGGCTGCCCGCCCTGCTGTCCGGCAGCGGGACATCCGTCACGCACAGTTTGTTATACGCCTTTTTCATCACGCTGGCCTATCCTCTCGGCGCGCTTATCTGCAGCCGCTATGCCGATCGAATGGAAAATAAATGGCAAATCGTGTTGTCCTGTCTGACCACGGTCATCTTTGGTTCGCTGTTTGCGTTTCAGAGCAACCCACTGCTGCTCATTGCCTGCGGCTTTTTTATTACCTGGTCCAATGCCTGGCTGACTTACAGCTACCACTCCTATCAGTCAGAGATTTTCCCCACCCGTATCCGGGCGCGAGCGGTCGGCTTTTGTTACTCCTTTAGCCGTTTATCCACCGTCTTCAGCAGTATAATTATCGGTCTGATACTACAATATAGCGGCTCAACGGCGGTCATTGCCTTTATTGTGATCAGTATGCTGATTGTTATGCTCACCATTGGTATTTTTGGTCCCAACACGCGCGGTATCGACCTGGAAAATATTTAATCACGGTGACTAATAAAATGCCGTCTCACAACTTGTGAGCGGCATCCATGATTATTTTCGCTGCCCTGTAGATAATAACGTTGCCCCTAATAACATCGGGCGGGAGCATACCAGGAAAACACGGATGAAATTTGCGCAAACAAGGAGAGAGCGATGTACAGACCCTTCACCATAGTATTTTTTATTCTACTGACGCTGGCAGCACTGGCTGAGATTGGATATCTCACGTTCGGTTAGCCTTTCGCATGAAATAGCGCCGTCATGGCCTCCACCCTTTTACAGTTTTTTCCTAAAGCCGCTTCGCTTTGTCTGTGACATGCTGAATCACGCTCATAACCGATAACGTAAATGAGGATATTATGAAAAAAACAATTATCGCATTGTCTGCCATTCTGCTGGCTTCTCCAGTATTTGCTGCGACCACACATGCAACTGATGATACCGTCGCCGCGGCGAACGCTAACGCCAACGAAGCGAAGCAAAAACTGCACGAAGAGCAGAACAAAGGTGAAGAGCTGAAGCTGAAACAGAAACATGCTGCAGAAGGTAAAAGCGAAAGCTTTGGCAGCAAGGTCAGCGAAGACTCACAGAAAGTCTGGCACAAAACCAAAGAAGGCACCGAGAAGGGTTGGGACGCCACCAAAGAGGGTGCTGAGAAAGGCTGGAACAAAACCAAAGAAGGTGCCAGCGAGCTGGAAAAGAAAGTCACTGAGTAACCGTCACACAGATAAAAAGGCCGCCTGCGCGGCCTTTTTTATTGCTTCAAATAAAGTCAGGCGTATTTTACCCCTCACCATTCTATTAAATGTCGCCTGCTAGCAGAAAATTTAACCCTGTAAAAGAATATTTTTAAAATGCGAATAAATATAATATATCTTACATCAAAAACATTACCCTATCTTAAACCGCAATTAAGCAACCATAAACAATCAATGTCAGAATACGATTAAAGTTATCACCTACCAATTATTTTCCCGCGGCGAAAACGCACAAAAAACCGACTCATCAAAAATAAATTAATCGCAAATAATCAATGGCTTACAAACTTTAAATTATAAACAAAATCTATAAAGTAATGCCCTCTTCACATCCTTGCGCCATGTTTACTAAAGCTTAATTTGCATATCCAGACTTTTCTGACTATATCATTTTCATACCGTCCCGGATTAATTCCTCTATTAAATACAAGGTTATATAAAAGACAAAATCACATTGTTGATAGTTTTTCTCAAATAAATAGATTCGCTCTGATGTTGCCACTCTGCATTCTGGCGGGCATCGTTCGCGCTGAAAATAAATACGGTGAGCGCTGTTTTAAATAACAGTTACTCCGCCGGGGGCGCGCTTTACCCTTAACAGAGATGGCTCATCTTGCTCGCCGTTAACGATAACTCTGCTGGAGTACTCACTAAATGAGCCAAATCTCTGTTATATCGAAACTTACGGGTGTGGAAACCACCACGGAAGGCACTCAGGTTACGCTGAGCCATTCCTCTATCGTTGAGCTTAAGGTAGAGCGAGCCAATGTCGCTGACTTCGCCCGCAACGGTAACGATCTGGTGATCACGCTACACTCCGGCGAGGTGATTACCGTTAAAAATTTCTTCGTCATCGATGCGCAAGGGGCGAGCCAGCTGGTACTGCAGGACAGTGAGGGAGCGCTGTGGTGGATTCAGGACCCCGCCGGGGCGGCCACCTATGAATCTATTGCCTCCACTGACGTCCTGCTTGCCGCATCCGGAAGTGATGCAGGCGGCGCGGCCATCTGGCCATGGGTACTGGGTGGCATTGTCGCCGCGGGTGGCATCGCGGCGGCGGCAAGCACCGGCGGTGGCGGCGGTGGGGATGACAATGATGACAACGGCAGCAACCCCGGCACGCCGACAAACCCTTCCGATCCGGATACCACTCCGCCGAATGCCCCGTCCGGTCTGCAGTTCTCGCCGGATGGTAAAACCGTCTCCGGTACCGCCGAACCGGGCAGTACCATCACGCTGAAGGACGCCGACGGCAACGTCATCGGCACCGGTAAAACCGGCAGCGACGGTAAATTCACCATCGACCTGGGGACGCCGCTGACTAACGGCGAACAAATTACTGCCACCGCGACGGATTCCTCCGGGAATACCAGCCCGGGCACGACCGTAACCGCTCCGGACACCACCGCGCCGGATGCCCCGGACATCCTGCTGGTAAATGACGATGCCGGCAACAAAGCGGGCCCGCTGGAAAACGGCCAGCGTACCGATGATGCCCGCCCGACCTTCAGCGGTATCGGCGAGCCAGGCAGCACCATCACCCTCTACGATAACGGCAAGCAGATTGGCACCACCACGGTGGATGCTAAAGGTAGCTGGAGCTTTACCCCCACCACCGATCTCGCCAACGGCAGCCACACCATTACCACAACCGCGACCGATGCGGCAGGCAACACCAGTCCGGCATCCGCTGCCGTCAGTTTTGTTGTCGATACGGTTGCGCCCGGTGCACCCACCATTAGCAGCGCAACGGACGATATTGATCCCGGCAAAGGAACGGTAAGCAGCGGAGGCAGCACTAACGATCCGCGTCCTCAGCTCTCGGGCACCGCCGAACCAGGCTCCACCGTAACCATCTATGACGGCTCTGTCGCTATTGGCACGGCGGTCACCGGCAGCAACGGCACGTGGACCTTCACGCCATCGGTCAATCTGGGTGAAAGCACCCACCAGTTCACCGTTCGGGCAACCGATGCCGCTGGCAACACCGGACCCGCCTCTCCGGTATTCACCCTCACCGTGGATCTCACCCCTCCGGCAACGCCAACGGCGATTGTACTGAGCGATGAGACTGGGGCCATTAAAGGCGCAATTACCGCAGGCCAGTTCACCGACTCCTCTGAACCACTGCTGGCGGGACGGGGAGAGCCTGGCGGCACAATCCAGGTCTATGACAACGGTGTGCTGATTGGGCAAACCACCGTGCTGCCAAACGGCACCTGGAGTCTCAGGCCAGACAACCCGCTCGCGGAAGGTCCGCACTCGATCACCATCAAACAAACCGATGCGGCGGGCAACCAGAGCGCAGAATCCCAGCCAGTAAACTTTACCGTCGATACCACGCCACCGGCGCTGCCCGTTATTGCCATTAACCCGGTGGGAACCCAGGTTACCGGCACCGCCGAGCCAGGCAGCAAAATCGTCATCACCAACAGCAACGGCGACGTGATTGGCCGCGCCACCACTGACGGCAACGGTAACTTTGTTGCGACCCTTTCGCCTGCACAAACAAACGGCGAGCAGCTTTCGGTGGTAGCCACTGACGCGGCGGGCAACCAGAGTCCGGCGGCGTCCCTCACCGCACCGGACACGACACCCGATATCCTCTCTGTGGTGGATGATCAACCCGGCGTCACAGGCCCCATCAGCCAGAATGGGATCACCAATGACCGCACCCCTACCCTGAACGGCACGGCGGAGCCAGGCTCGACCATCACCATCCATAGCGGCGGCGACGTCCTCGGCACGGTCGTTGTTCCATCATCTGGCCAGTGGACCTTTACGCCATCCACCCCGCTGGCCGAAGGTGCCCATGTACTGACGGCGACATCAAGCAACGGTAACGTTTCAAACGCCTGGACCATTACCATTGACGGAACGGCGCCTGATGCGCCCGCCATAACCCAGCTTGTCGATAATATCCCTGGGGGCACCGGCCCGGTGGGTGCCAACGACACCACCAATGACGCAACGCCGACGCTCAACGGTACCGGTGAACCCGGCTCAACGATCACCATCCGTCTGGATGGCGTCGATATTGGCACCGCGGTGGTCGGTAGCAGCGGCGCGTGGACCTTTACGCCCACCACGCCGGTTGGCGACGGCACGCATACCCTGACCGCGATCGCCACCGACGTCGCCGGTAACACCAGCCCGGTATCCGGTGGATTTACCTTTACCGTTGATACCACCCCACCGCCGGTCGCGACGCTGGCAACCGTCACCGACGACGCCGGAGACGTTAAAGGCCCGCTCAGCAGCGGCGATACCACGGATGACACCCAGCCGTTACTTCAGGGGAGCGCCCCGGACGGCACGGTCATCACCGTGTATGACGGCACCACGCTGCTCGGTACCGCAACGCTCGACGGCAGCGGCGGCTGGAGCTTTACCCCTACCACCCCGCTCACCGACGGCCCGCATTCGCTGACGATCCATGCCACAGATGCCGCCGGGAATACCTCGATTTCTGATCCGTTCGAGCTGGTGATTGATACCGTCGCACCGGCCACACCGGACACGCCAGCCATCACCGTAAACCCGGATGGCTCAGCACCCACGTCGCTGAACCCGGGGGAAACCACCCGTGATACCACGCCGACGCTGAGCGGTACCGGTAATCCGGGCGATACGGTGACGATTTACAACGGCACCGACAAAATCGGTGACGCCGTGGTGGACGGCGACGGCAACTGGAGCTGGACGCCATCCACCGACCTGCCCAACGGCACCTATGACATTACCCTGACCGTCACCAACAAGGACGGCGCGGGTAACGAAAGCGCCCCGTCCCAGCCGGTGACTATCACCATCGACACCGACGCGCCTGCCGCGCCCGCGGTCCCGGTCATTACCGACAGCGTCAGCCAGATAACCGGCCCGGTTGCCGATGGCGAAACCATCAACGATCCGCGTCCGGTACTGAGTGGCACCGGTACGCCAAATGATGTGATTACCATTTACGACAGCGTTGATGGCGGCACGCCAGCCGCCGTGGGTACCGTCACGGTAGACGGCAACGGCAACTGGAGCTGGCGTCCTGAAAGCGCTATTGACGAGGGCAGCCACGAATTTACCGCTACCGCCACCGACGAGGCGGGTAACGTCTCTGACCCTTCTACGGGGATCACCATCACCGTCGATACCCTCGCACCGGATACCCCGGTGATTGGCGCCATCGCCGGTGAGCCGAATGGCGGTGTTACTACGGATACCACGCCAACCGTCGGCGGAACCGGTGTGACGGGTGAAACGGTAATCGTCTACAACAATGGCGTCGAGCTTGGACGCGTGGTTGTGGCTAACGGCGAATGGTCATTCACCCTGCCCACGCAGACGGATGGCCCGCTGAACATCACCGTTGCGGCAGTCGACGCTGCGGGTAACGTCAGCGCACTCAGCCCGGTCTTTACCGTCACCGTCGATACCACTGCACCTGAGATCCCGCTGATCAACAGCGTTGAAGACAGCCAGCTCACCAACGGGACGCTCTATACCCGCGACGGTACGCCAACACTCAACGGCACCGGCGAGCCGGGCTCCACCGTGATTGTCAGCGTGGACGGTACGCCATCCACAGTCCAGGTCACCGTCCAGCCGGACGGTACCTGGAGCTGGACCGCCGACACCACACTGGCGGAAGGCCCACACAGCTTCACCGTCTCGTCGGTCGACCCGGCAGGTAACGCTTCAGGAAGCTCTGCACCGCTTGCCGTCACGGTGGATACCGTGCTTCCGGCAGCGCCGGACAATATCAGCGTGGCTGCACAGGGGACGCCGCTGACCGGTACCGGCGAAGAGGGTGCCACCATTATCGTTACAGACGCCAGCGGTAACGTGATCGGTACCGGGGTGGTCTCCGGCGGCAACTTCTCCGTGGCGCTCAGCCCGGCCCAGCAGGACGGCGCGGCGCTGACCATCACCGCCACGGATGCTGCAGGGAATCTCAGCCCTGAAGCCTCCTATACCGTCACCGGTACGCAGCCGAACCTCCCGGACGTGCCCGTCATTACGGTCATCAACGACGATACGGCCCCGGTTACGGGCGATGTGAAAGACAAAACCACCAACGACACGACGCCGACCCTTGTCGGGACAGCAGAGCCAGGCAGCATAATCACTGTCTATCAGGATGGCGTGCAGGTTCTGCTGCCAACCGTAACCGCCGATGCAAACGGCGACTGGAGCTATACGCCAACTCTGCCGCTGGGTGAAGGAGCGCACACCTTTGAGGTCACCGCCACGCTGAATGGCGAAACCAGCGGACGTTCGCCGGTGGCGACCGTCACTGTTGATCTCACCGCCCCTGACGCGCCTGTCATTGGCGCAGTTATTGATGATGTCGGCCCGGGCACCGGTCCACTCACGGACGGGCAGACCACCAATGACAACCGCCCAACCCTGACCGGTAGCGGCACGGCGGGCGATACTATCTCCATTTACAGCAACGGCACCCTGCTGGGCACCACCGTGGTCGGCCAGACGGGTAACTGGAGCTTCACGCCGTCCGCGCTGGCGGAGGGCAATAACGTCCTGACCATCCGTGAGACCGATCCGGCGGGCAACGAGAGTGCGCCATCGGCAGGCTTCACTATTGTGGTTGACACCAGCTCCACCACCCCGGTGATTGTTAACGTCACCGATGATGTCGGCAACACCGCCACGACCGTGGTCAGCGGCAATACCACCAACGACGCAACGCCTACCCTCTCCGGTACGGCGGAAGCGAACAGCGTGGTGACGATCTTTGATGGCAATACGCAGATTGGCATCGTCACGGCGGACGGTACCGGCGCGTGGAGCTTTACGCCTGAGACCGCCCTCGTCGAAGGGCCACACAGCTTCACCGTCAAGGCCACCGATCCGCAGGGTAACGTCAGCCTGTCGTCAAACGCCTGGAGCGTGGTGGTTGACCTGACGGCGCCGGCGGTCCCCGTGCTGGAAACCGTCAGCGACAACGTGGCGGGCGGGATTGTCGGTAATCTCACCACCGGCCAGGTCACCAATGACACCACGCCAACGCTCAGTGGGACAGGCGCTGTCGGCAGTACCATCCACATCCTGAACAATGGCGTGGAGATCGGTACCGCACCGGTAGACAGCAACGGCAACTGGAGCTTTACCCCTAATCCGGCGCTGGGAGATGGCAGCTATAACATTCGCATCAACGCCAGCGATGCCGCCGGTAACGTCTCAGCCAACTCGCCGGTCTTCGTCTTCACGGTTGATACCGCAGGTCCTTCCGCGCCGGTGGTTACCAGTGTGATTGACGATGTCGGTCCGGTCACCGGGACGCTCACCAGCGGCAACAGCACCAACGACACAAAACCCACCTTCAACGGCACGGGCGAAGTCGGTTCCACGGTGCACATCATTGTTGATGGCAGCGAGATTGGCACCGCGGTCGTCAATGCTCAGGGGAACTGGACCTTCACCCCGGGTACCGCGCTCACCGAAGGGCCACATGCCATCACCTTCAACGCCACCGATACTGCAGGCAATACCGGCAGCACGTCGGCACCGATTAACCTGACGGTGGATACCTCCGCACCAACAGCGCCGTCCATTTTGACCGCGAGCGATAACGTGGGCAGCGTTCAGACACCGCTCTCCTCCGGGCAGAGCACGGACGATACCACCCCAACCCTTAGCGGCACAGCCGCGGCCAACGCGACCATCACTGTCTATCAGGACGGGCAGCAGGTCGGCACCGCCCAGGCTGACGGCAGCGGCGCGTGGAGCTTTACCCCGTCCACAGCGCTGGCGAATGGTAGCCACACCTGGTCCGTCACGGCCACCGATGCGGCGGGCAACGTCAGCCCCGCATCGCCTGACTTTACGCTGGTGGTGGATACCACCGCGCCGAACGCGCCGGTTATCAGCCAGGCGGTTGATGACGTGGGCACGATCACCGGCCCTGTCAGCTCCGGACAAAGCACCGACGACACCATTCCGCGTCTCGTCGGTACCAGCGAACCGTTTGCCACGGTGAACATTTATGAAGGTACGACGCTGGTGGGCACCGGTACCGCGGATGCCAGCGGAAACTGGAGCATTCTGCTGACCACCACGCTGGCAACCGGTCCACATAGCTTTACGGCTCAGGCGACGGATGCGGCAGGTAACACCAGCGCGCCGTCAGCAACCTTCAACCTGACCATCGACACCACGCCGCCTGCGCAGCCGGTGCTGAGCAGCATTGTGGATGACGTCGGGAATGCCGCCACGCCTGTCGCCAATGGCGGATTGACCAACGACGCGCAGCCAACCCTCACCGGCACGGCGGAAGCGGGCGCGACGGTGAAAATCTTCGATAACGGCGTGCAGATTGGCAGCGTTGTCGCCACCGGCGGTAACTGGAGCTTTACGCCATCCCCGGCGCTCAGCGATGGTCAACACAGCCTGACGTTTACCGCCACCGATGCGGCGGGCAACGCCAGCGCACCCACCAGCGGGTATGTGATCAACGTGGATGCCACCGCGCCAGCCGCACCGGTTATCAGCGCGATTGTAGACGACGTGGGCAGCGTTACCGGGCCGGTGACGGGCAATAACCCGACCAACGACACCCGACCAGCGTTGAGCGGTACCGCCGAAGCCAATGCGACGGTGCGTATCTACGACGGTAGCACGCTGGTTGGCACGGTCACCGCCGATGCCAACGGCAACTGGACGCTGGCGCAGACCACCACCACGCTGACGGAAGGTTCGCACAGCTTCACCGCCACCGCCACCGATGCCGCGGGCAATACCAGCGCGCCATCAACCGTGACCACAATCCTGGTGGACCTGACGGCACCGGGCGCACCGACCAGCCTGCAGGTGATCGCTAACGGAACCCAGGTCACCGGTACCGCGGAAGCGGGCAGCACCGTCACCATCACCAGCGGTAACGGCACGGTGCTCGGTACCGCGACGGCAGACGGTAACGGCAACTTTAGCGCTACCCTCACCACGGCGCAGACCAACGGTGAAGCGCTGCTGGTCTATGCGACCGATAAAGCCGGTAACGCTGGCGTCAGCGCCTCGGTGGTTGCGCCATCAACCAACATTCCAAATGCACCGGTTATCGCCAACATTGACGATAACGTCGGTAGCGTTACCGGAGGGCTGACCAACGGTAAAACCACCGATGACACCACGCCAACCCTGAGCGGCACCGCACAGCCGAACGCCACCGTCACGCTGTATAACAACGGCGTGTCGATGGGTACGGTAGTGGCGGATGCCAGCGGTAACTGGAGTTTTACGACCCCGGCATTAAGCGAGGGATCACACGCCTTTACCGCCACGGCAACCAACTCAGCCGGCACCAGCCCGATCTCGCTCTCGACAACCGTTATCGTCGACGTGACGGCGCCAAACGCGCCTGCCGGGACCTTTAACGCTGACGGCAGCGTATTGACCGGTACGGCGGAAGCGGGCAGCACCGTCACCATCCGCCTCGCGGACGGCTCAACGGTGACCACCACCGCAGACAGCAATGGCGCCTACAGCTACACCTTCCTCAACAAGCAGACCGAAGGCCAGACGCTGCAGATCACGGCCACCGATGCGGCGGGTAACACCTCGCAGCCGGGCTCGGTCCTTGCGCCGGTGGTGCCGCTCTCTGCCAGCAATAACGTTGAAGAGCTGGATCTCAGTACCACCGCCACCGTCACCAACAGCCAGTACAGCGACTATGGCTTCCTGCTGGTGGGTGCCGTAGGCAACGTGCTGACCCTGCTGGGCAACGATACAGCCCAGGTTGAGTTCAACGTGGGCAGCGGCGGCAGTGCAGATATTGTGGTCAATGCCAACGCCACGGGGGCGGTACTTTCGCTGCTCAACACCCTGGAGCTGGTGGTGCAGCGTTTCGATACCGTCAACAACACCTGGACCACCGTCGTGGATACCGGACAACCGCAGTTCGCCGACTTGCTGACCCTTGGGGCCACCGGCGTGTCGCTGAACCTGACCGGGCTCGCTGATGGCCAGTATCGCGTGCTGAGCTACAATACCAACCTGCTGGCAACCGGCTCGTACACCAGCCTGGATGTGGCGGTGAAAGAGACCAGCGCCGGGACCGTAACGGGCGACACCAGCCTGGACGGTAACGTGATCCTGGATACCGATCCTACCGCAGGCAGCGATAACGCCCCGGCAGGTACGACCGTCTCCGCCGTGACCAACGCGCTGGGGGTCACCACCAGCGTTAACGCCGACGGCACGGTGATTCAGGGGCAGTACGGTACGCTGACCATTAACCGCGACGGCAGCTACACCTACAACCTCACCGACACCAGTGCCGCGGTGATTGGCCGCACGGAGAGCTTCACCTACACCATTACCCATAACGGTGTCAGCGCGTCGGCGAATCTCGTGCTGTCGCTCGGTTCGGGCAGCGTGGCGAATGGCATTGTCGCCGTAGACGACGCGGCTTCCCTGACCTTCGACACCACCGTCCAGGCCATCGATAACGGCACATCGTCGCAAAGTGGCTTTACCCTGGTGGGGATCAATCTCGGCAACACGCTGGGGCTGAACCTGCTGGACGATATGACCAACCCGATCATCTACACCGTGGAGGAAGGTACAACCCGCACCATGACGATTCAGGCCTCCGTGGGGGGCGTAGCCCTGGCATCGGTGTTCGACCTGTACGTCTATAAGTTCAACAACGCGACCCAGACCTTCGAGCAGATGCGCGTTGAGCCGGGCTGGCTGCGCGCGCCGCTGCTGGGCGGCACCTCCTCGCAGCTGACGCTGAACCTGCCTGCCGGGGAGTATCTGTTCCTGCTCAATACGGCGGCAGGGATCACCGCGCTGACGGCCTACACCCTGAGCGTGCTGCAGGATCATGTCTACAGCGTCTCCAGCATCGGGGAGAGCACCACGGGGGATGTGCTGGCGAACGATCCGGTGCCGGATGGCACGGTGGTGACGGAAGTGAACGGTGTGGCGGTTAACAGCAGTGGAACAACCGACATTCAGGGAGAATACGGCACGCTGACCATTGATTCGTCCGGCCAGTACACCTACACCCTGAATAGCGGCGTGGGTGCGGACCATATCAGCACGCCGGACACCTTCGTCTATACCATTACGGCACCAAACGGCGCGAAAGATACGGGCTCGCTCAACATTACCCCAACCGCGCGGGCAATGGATGCGGTGAACGATGTCAGCACCGAGATGAGTGTCACGTCGGTACACCATACCTCGGCTTACTCTGACACCACCGTCGGCAGCGCCAGCTGGACCACCTCGTTGCTAGGTACCACCACGGGCAGCGGAAGCGGGACCTTTGTGGTGGATCCGAACACCGCCCTGCATAGCGCGTCGCTGCACTTTGACGTCGCGTCGCTGCTGGCGCTGGGCGGGCTGACGGTGAACTGGACGATCAGTGATGCCAACGGTGTTATCCGCACCGGCTCCTTCAGCGGCGGCTCACTGCTGGGCGGCAGTATCGACGTGCCCCTGACCGGGCTGGATCTGAACGCCGGGACCTATACGCTGAGCTATACCGGCAGCGTACCGGGGCTGAGCGTGGGCAATATCACCATCACCCCGAGCGTGAACGGTACCACCTACTCGCTGACCCAGTTCGACTCCACCAGCGGCCACACCGTTGACGGCAATATCTTCGACGGTACGGATTCCGCCGGGGCGATGGATCAGCTGCAGTCGGTCGATACCCGCGTGACCATTACCGGCTTCGACGGCACCACCACCACGCTGGATCCTTACACCGGCAGCACGCTGGTCAACGTCACGGGTCATTACGGCACGCTGTCGATTGGCGCAGACGGCCACTACACCTACACCCTCAACAGCGGGGTGTCGCTCTCAACCATCACGTCTAAGGAGGTCTTCAACTACACCCTCACCGATGCCAACGGCAATACGGACACTGCCACGCTGACCATCAATATGGCGCCGCAGTTCGTCAGTTCTGAGCATAACGATGTCATTACCGGCACCGCGTACGGCGATACGCTGATTTATCAGGTGCTGAACAGCACCGCAGGCAACGCCACCGCGGGTAACGTCAGCAGTACCGCCGGCGATCACTGGACCAACTTCTCGCTGGCCCAGGGAGACAAAATTGACATCGGCGATCTGCTGGTGGGCTGGAACGGCAGTGCGTCAACGCTCGGTAATTACCTGCATGTGACGAACAGCAATGGCAGTACCGTGATCTCCATCGACCGTGATGGTACAGGAAGCACCTATACCAATACCACGCTCGTGACGCTTGATAACGTCCAGACCACCTACGACGAGTTAGTTAACCAGCAACACATCGTGACCTGATAGCACCTGTAGTACCTGACCCGGGCGCACTGCGCCCGGGCATAAACAATAAAGCTGTACTTATTTTTTATTAGGGACATGACATGGGAAAGATGATGCCTTACTGGTGGCTCTCGTGCTGCCTGATATCTGTGCCCGCACTCTCCGCTAATCCGGCGGCGATGATTAATACCGGACAACTTCGCGAAACGCAGGAACTCCCCTCCCTGAATGGCCGCGTGGCGCCTGTGGCGGGCAACGCCGCCCCCGGCACGCTGCAGCTTGGCGACGCCGTCAACCGCGCCGTCACCTGGCACCCGGCCATCAGTGAAGCGGTAGGAAAACTCTACCAACAGAGTGAAGAGGTGGACGTCGCCAAATCGAAATACTACCCGCAAATTAACGCCGGTATGGACAATGGCTATACCCATGACGGCGACGATAATGGCTTTACGCCATCGCTGGTGCTCTCTCTTTCCCAGATGCTGTACGACTTTGGCAAGGTGGCAAGCCAGGTGCGTGCCGAAAACGCCGGGGTTGCCCAGCAGCAGGCCAACGTGCTGGTGAGCATCGACACCATCGCCCACGATACCGCCATCGCCATGGTGGAAGTGCAAACCTGGCAGCAGATGGTCGATACCGCCAAAGAACAGCTCGACGCCCTCTCCTCCATTGGCAAGCTGACCCGCCAGCGTAACGACGAAGGGGCCACCTCGCTCTCTGACGTGGTGCAGACCGATGCCCGTATCGAAGGGGCCCGCGCCCAGCTCATGCAGTACCAGGCCAGCCTCGACAGCGCCCGCGCCACGCTGATGAGTTTTCTCGGCTGGAACACCCTCAACGAGGTGGGCAACGATTTTCCGCAAAAGCTGGCCCGCAGCTGTGATATCGCCGAACCGGACGATCGTCTGGTGCCAGCGGTGTTAGCGGCCTGGGCGCAGGCGAACGTTGCGCAGGCCAACCTTGATTACGCCAACGCCCAGATGACCCCGACCGTCTCGCTGGAGCCGGAAGTGCGTCACTACCTCAACGACCGCTATGCGGGTAACGAAACGCGGGATCGCACGCAATACTCCGCGTGGGTGAAAGTGCAAATGCCGCTCTATCAGGGCGGCGGCCTCACCGCCCGGCGTAACGCTGCCGGACACGCCGTGGAAGCGGCGCAATCCACCATTCAGCGCACCCGCCTTGAGGTTCGCCAGAAGCTGCTTGAGGCGCGCAGTCAGGTGATGAGCCTGCTCAGCACCCTGCAGATCCAGGGTCGTCAGGAGGCGCTCAGCGCCCGCACCCGCGAGCTGTATCAGCAGCAGTATCTTGACCTTGGCTCACGCCCGCTGCTCGATGTGCTCAACGCCGAGCAGGAGGTCTACCAGGCGCGTTTCACCCAGCAACAGACTCTTGGTCAGCTGCATCAGCTGCAGCTCAACTGCCTCTACAACACCGGGCAGCTGCGCCATGCGTTCGATCTTGATAACCGCACCATCCAGACCGTGGAGATCCAGCCATGAAAGAGCGTGATATACCGCAAGCTGAACCCATGACGGATGACGCCCTGGCCCAGTGGGCACAGGCCTTTGGCTTTATTGCCACGCGCTACCGCGTCGCCTGCTCTCCCGGCGCGCTGCTGGCAGGCGCACCGTGGCTGAAAGGCAAACCGATGGTGCCCGCCCTCACCCAGCTCGCCCGTGAGGCGGGGCTGTCGTTTCAGCTGCTTACCGCCAGCCAGCAGTCGATCAACAGCTGGCGTCTGCCGGTGGTGGTGGCGCTAAACGACGGCAGGGTTGGCGTGATCGAGCATTTCGACGGCGACGATACGCTGGAGGTCAGCTTCTTTGACGACCAGACCTACACCAACCGTTTGTCGATGACGGCGATGCTGCCCGCCATCCGCCACGTCATCGCCCTGCGTCCGCTGGCAGCGCTGAAGGACAGCCGCGTGGACGCCTATATCTCAAAATACCGCCCGGACTGGCTCTACCGGCTGGTGATGCGCGACCTGCGCCCCTACAGCTGGGTGATGCTCGCCGCGCTGTTTATCAACGTGCTGTCGCTCTCCGGGATTGTCTTTTCCATGCAGGTGTACGACCGGGTGATCCCCGCCCAGTCCTACCCGACGCTGTATGTATTGACCATCGGGGTGCTGATCGCCACCCTGTTTGGCTTCGTGTTGCGCGTGGCGCGCGGGCACATTATGGATCTGCTGGGCAAACGCTCAGATCTGCGCGTCTCGGATCGCGTGTTCGGTCACGCCCTGCGGCTACGCAACAGCGCGATCCCACGCTCTACCGGCAGCTTTATCTCCCAGCTGCGCGAGCTGGAGCAGATCCGCGAGATGGTCACCTCTTCCACCATCTCGACGATTGTCGATCTGCCCTTCTTCTTGCTGTTTGTGGTGGTGCTGGCGATTATCGCCCCGCAGCTGGCGTGGATCGCCCCGGTGGCAGCGGTGATCATGGTTCTGCCCGGCCTGCTGCTGCAGAAGAAGCTGGCGGAGCTGGCGAAACAATCCGCCCATGAATCGACCCTGCGCAACGCGGTGCTGGTAGAAAGCGTGCAGGGGCTGGAGGACATCAAGCTGATGCAGGCAGAAAACCGCTTTTTGCAGCAGTGGAACAGCTATATCCAGATCACTGCGGAATCCGGCCTGCGTACCCGCGAGCTGACGCAGAACCTGATCAGCTGGGGGATGACCATCCAGAGCCTGGTTTACGCCGCCGTGATCGTGGTCGGCGCGCCGATGGTGATCGACGGCACGCTGACCACCGGTTCGGTGGTCGCCGCCTCGATGCTGGCCTCGCGCATGATCGCCCCCATGGCGACGCTGTGCGGCGTGCTGGCCCGCTGGCAGCAGGTGAAAGCGGCAAAAGAGGGGCTGGACAGCATTATGCAGTTACCTACCGAGAACCAGCGCGAGGAGACGCCGATCCGCCAGGACGTGCTACGCGGTCACTACCTGTTCGAGCAGGCGCAGTTTCGCTATCACCCGGAGGATCCGCGCATGGCGCTGCGCATCAACCGTCTGGAGATCAAGCCCGGTGAGAAAGTGGCGATCCTCGGGCGTAACGGCGCGGGCAAATCCACCCTGCTGCAGGCGATGGCGGGCGGGATGGATCTGGCCGGCGGCGAGCTGCGGCTCGACAACCTCAGCCTGCCGCACCTCGACGTCGCCGATGTCCGGCGCAACGTCGGCTTTATGACCCAGAACGCACGGCTGTTTTACGGCACCCTGCGGGAAAACATCACCCTCGGCATGCCGCGCGCCACCGACGAGGAGATTTTCGCCGCACTGGAGTTAACCGACGCGGCGAGCTTTGTGCAGAAGCTACCGAAGGGGCTGGACTATCCGATCATGGAGAACGGCGTGGGGCTCTCCGGCGGCCAGCGGCAGTCGATCCTGCTGGCGCGCATGCTGCTGCGCGACCCGAATATCGTCCTGATGGACGAACCCACCGCCTCGCTGGATGAGCATACCGAACGGGAGTTTATCCAGCGTCTGAGCGCCTGGCTCGGCCACCGTACGCTGATCGTCGCCACCCATCGCGTGCCGGTGCTGGAACTGGTCGAGCGGGTGGTGGTGCTCAAGGAGGGCATGCTGGTGATGGATGCCCCGAAAGCGCAGGCGCTGAACAACAGCCGCATGCAACAACAGCAGGCAGCCGCCGCAAGGGAGTGGAAAAATGAAAATCAGTCAGCGTGATGCCGCGGCAATGGACGATCTGGATAATGCGCTCGGTTCTGAAAGCGGCTACACCGGCGCGCGACGAATCGTGATCCTCTCTCTGCTGCTGTTTATCGTCCTCGGGATCTGGGCCTGGTTTGGCGTGCTGGATGAGGTCTCAACCGGTACCGGCAAAGTGATCCCCAGCTCACGCGAGCAGGTTTTACAGTCGCTGGACGGGGGGATCCTCACCGAGCTGAACGTCCACGAGGGCGATCAGGTACAGGCCGGACAAGTGCTGGCGCGCCTTGATCCCACGCGTTCAGAATCAAACGTCGGCGAAAGCGCCGCACGCTATCGCGCCTCGCTGGCCTCCAGCGCGCGCCTGTATGCCGAGGTGAACGATCTGCCGCTAAAATTCCCCCCTTCGCTGAAGGAATGGCCGGATTTAATTGCCGACGAAACGCGGCTCTATAACTCCCGCCGCGCGCAGCTTGAGGATACCCAGCGGGAGCTACGTGCCGCGTTAGATCTCGCCAATAAGGAGCTGGCGATCACCCAGCGGCTGGTTAAAACCGGGGCCGCCAGCCACGTAGAGGTGCTGCGCCTGCAGCGGCAGAAAAGTGACCTGGAGCTGAAGCTCACCGACGTGCGCTCGCAATATTACGTTCAGGCGCGCGAGGCGCTCTCCAAAGCCAACGCGGAGGTGGATATGGTCTCGGCGATCCTGAAAGGCCGTCAGGATTCCGTCACGCGCCTGACGGTGAAATCGCCAGTGCGCGGGATCGTGAAAAACATCAAGGTCACCACCATCGGCGGCGTGATCCCGCCCAACGGCGAGCTGATGGAGATCGTGCCGGTGGACGATCACCTGCTGATCGAAACCCGCCTCTCGCCGCGCGATATCGCCTTTATCCACCCGAACCAGGAAGCGCTGGTCAAAATCACCGCCTACGACTACGCCATTTACGGCGGGCTGCACGGGGTGGTAGAGACGATTTCCCCGGACACCATCCAGGACGAAGCCAAGCCGGAAGTGTTCTATTACCGGGTGTTTATCCGCACCAGCCAGGATTACCTGGTGAATAAAGCAGGCAGGCACTTCTCAATTGTGCCGGGGATGATTGCGACGGTGGATATTAAAACCGGAGAGAAAACGGTGCTGGATTATATGATTAAGCCGTTTAACCGGGCGAAAGAAGCGCTGAGGGAGCGGTGATGAAACGCCTTACATCATTTCCTGAAGCCGCCTCGCAGGATTGGATTTCTCCTGGATAACCCTCTTCTTTTTATGGTTAACCGGGCGTATGTTCCTCCCACGCCAGCAAAATCTGGCGTCGGGATTGGCATCCCGGTTAAACTTAATGGCGGCGTAAGCTCTTGTTGCGCCGTGCGTCTGGCTACATTCCAATGGTGGGCTGGGCGGGGGCGTCGCAAGACGCGCCGGTGTCCATTAAGGCCGGTAATGCCAACTCCGTTCAGTCCTGCCACCCGGGAAATTGGCATTTCTCTGGCAGTGTCTTAATCACTTAATGGAAACTGTCATATGACCACCAGTAACGCACTTTTCACGACCCCTTTCGACTGCAACACCGACTTCATCGATCTTGCCGACAATTGCCAACGCTATTGCGAAGCGCTGGTGGAAGAGATCAATCCCGCGAGAAAAATAGCCCTCTGCGGTCGTCTTGCCTCGACTTTTGCCCTGCTCCGCCCAATGCTGCTGGAGCCTATCCCTGAGCACCTACAGGAACGTCTCACCGTCGATCGATTTCCCGAACGTGAGCCTGTATTCAACACCGAATCCGACCAGCTCTGCCGCTACTGCGAGGAAATTACCCAACTGTTGATGACTGACGCGCTCACGCCCGGATCCGCACGCGTGATGGGGGATTTACTCTTTGAACTCACCGGATATTTTGCCGACCAGCTAAAAGCCCCGCGCTGGCTGAGGACGGAGGCTGGAATCGCGTTGCTGGGTTGAGCCCGGATTGCCGGGTGGCGGCTACGCCTTACCCGGCCTACATGCCCGTAGGCCCGTGCAAGCGCAGCGCCGCCGGGCATAGAGCCATACGCCAGAAGTGGAATCCACCTCGGAGAATTAACCTTTAGTCATGCATCCTACTTCCCTTCAGCCATTCCCCTGGTAACATAACAGCAGACAGAACTGCACTTGCGCACTGTGCGGGAGTGCATTATTATCCACTCAGCTTCATGGACTGGAGCTTACCAGCATTATGATTAATCATTTTCGGGATCAATGGCTTGAGGATTTTTTTCTTTACGGGAGATCGAGCAATGTTATTCCTTCAAATCTGGAAACCGTTCTTGCAAGAAAGCTCGACCTCATCAATGCAGCCATCTCGCATCGGGATTTGCGTTCACCACCGGGCAATATGTTTGAAGCATTGAATCCGCCGCTGAAGGGATATTCCTCAATCCGGGTAAACAGACAATACAGGCTTGTATTTCGCTGGGCAGAGGGAAAAGCAGACGATCTCTATCTCTCTCCACACAAGTACACGCAACACAAGTGAGGCACCACCTATGATACTTCAACAGGCACTCCGCAAACCCACCACGCCGGGCGACGTGTTGCAATATGAGTATCTTGAACCGCTCAATCTGAAAATCAGCGATCTGGCGGAGATGCTAAATGTACACCGCAATACCATCAGCGCGCTGGTAAATAACAATCGCAAGCTTACCGCCGATATGGCGATAAAATTGGCAAAAGCCTTTGATACCACTATTGAATTTTGGTTGAACTTACAACTGAACGTCGATATCTGGGAAGCACAATCAAACGCCAGAACGCAAGAGGAGCTAAGCCGTATAAAAACCGTTGCGGAAGTCATAGCGAAGCGTAAAGGTGGCCAACCGGATGTTGCCTGATTCGGCACAGCATTTACCTACTTAATACTTTTTCAGGAAGAAATCATGCGCCAACCGGGAAGTCACGTTTAATGCCGAATTTCAGGATATCGCCTGGGTTAATCCGGAATCGTTAAAAGAGCGGGATCTCAACGACGCCACGCGCATTACCTTCGCCCAAAAGGGGCTTCTTTAAGCGCCCATTGCCCCGGCGTTTTACCGGTCCACGCGCTGAAAACCTCAATGAATGCGCTGACGCTGCTGTAACCGCAAGACAGCGCAATCCACCCCACCGGCTTCCCCGCGGCCAGCCACTCCATTGCCTGCATTACCCGCGCCAGTTGCCGCCAGTTAACGAAGTTCATTCCGGTCTGGGCACGAAACCGACGGTTGAACGTACGCACGCTCATCCCCGCCTGGCGGGCATGGCTCTCAACCGTCTGATTATCATCGACAAACTGCAGCAAATGCCTGACTACGTCCTTCAGACGCGGATCCGTCGGCACGGGCAGAGAAAAGTGCACCTGAGGTGCCACGGCAAGCTCATCCAGCAGCAGGGTGAGCTTTCGCGGATCGTACTCGCTTTCAGCAACGCTTAAGCGGGAAAACAGTGCATGGGTAAGATCGTCGGGTTCGAACAGGGCGGGCACATCGGGAAGCCTTGCGCAGCAGGCGGGGTCAAGATAGATGGCGCTGCCTTCTATCGCGCTTTCAGAAAAGGCGGCGTGCTGATTACCTGGCGGGATCCAGCCGATGTGTTTTGCCGGTACGACCGAGCGCCCCCGCTGCGACTCAATCACCAGCAGACCCGTTGCAATGCGCCACAGCTGGCCAGCGCGATGGCTGTGCCATGGGGTTCGGTACCCGCCAGGATGAAGGAGCGTCTCAGTACTCACCATATCATTTTGACCGAAAATCGTTATTCATCGGCGTATTACAGAAACTGCGTCTTCGGCTGTCAAGGATAATGGCGACTAAACCACATAAGGAGCCCCTAATGAGCATAATCACATCCCTGATAGCCGACACCGACAACGCCGCGCAGCGCGAAAAGATGGCGTGCCTGTTAACCCGCTTATTCAACGGCGATATCGATCCGGCAGAGATCTTTACGCCCGATTACCAGCAGGTTACGGACGGTCACACGCTTGATTACCGGGGATTTATCCAGCACCTGAGCCACGTCCGCTCGCAGACTCGCACGATCGCCTTTACCGTGGCGGAGATAGCCTGTCATGACGAACTTCTAGCTGACCGGCATATCGTGACGGTCATGTATCCTGGCGGTCGTCAGGCAGAGATCGAGGTTTACCTGTTTGCCGCGCTGCGTGAAGGGAAAATCTGGCGGATCCATGAAGTCACGCGGCCCCTCAGCGGCGATGCTTCAGATCGCACGCTGGCCCATGCGACAGAGTAACGTCACTCCGCCGGGCGCGGTACGCTACGGTTATATACCTCAACATAACGCGCAAATTTTCCGATAAACACGCCCGCAAATACCCCGCCTGAGATAATCGCCAGCGCGCTCATGGCGGGTTGCTGCATTGTATGGGGAGAGATGGCGCTCATCACGCCCAGCACATACTTCACCGCGAACGCCAGCATCATAAACGGCAGCGCGGTGTAGTCTGCCTGACGGTGGAGGCTGCGCGGTGCCTCAGCTCGGGTGATAGCCGCCTGCTTAATCAGGAAGTACCCCAGTGCCGCACCGGCAAGGATCCCTGCCGTCCACAATGCAACAGTCGCAGGAGTCAGCGTGCGATAGACCACCAGATCGTAAATATCCCAGATAAGAAAAATGCCCGGAATGATAGCAAGCCGCTCCAGCGTCACGGTGGCGGGCTTGCGGGCTTTAATGCCGCGGGAGATAAGGAAGATAAACAGCACCCACACCCAGGCGGGTGTGTGCGTAACGACACCGAGCAGAAATTCAAACATGGAGATCACCATGGACGATCGCGGCTCCTGCCGCCCTGAACGCGTATTGCGCATAACGGCAGGAGCGCCATTATGCGCAGGTCTTTTACAGCGATTTTTTCAGGCGACGAACCGCCTCTTTCAGCTCTTCATCCGTTGGCGTGACAAACGACATACGCAGCGTCGAATGGTCTGGCTCATTGCAGTAGAAAAATTCGCCCGGCACAAATACTACGCCGTTACTTAACGTCTTTTCCAGCCAGCGCGTGGTATTACTACCATTTTTCATATTCGCCCACAGGAACATGCCGCCCTTCGGCTTGTGGAACGACATCACATCGCCCAGCTCGGCTTCCAGTTCGTTGGCGAACGTCTGGTACTTCTGACGATAGGCTTCGCGGATCATTTTGATCTGCCCGGCCAGACGCCCGGTTTTCAGGTATTCGTAAGTCATCAGCTGCGACAGCGTGCTGGTGTGCAGATCGGTGGTTTGCTTCAGGTTCACCACCGCACGCTTCAGCCACTCCGGTACCAGCACCCAGCCCACACGGGTGCCCGGCGCGAGAATTTTAGAGAAGGTTGAGGTATACACCACGTTCTCTTCGTTGCCGATATCTTTGGCATGGGCAATTAACGGGCGGAAAACTTCGTCGGTGTAATTAATTTCACTGTACGGATCGTCTTCGATAATCACGAAGTCATAGCGCTTCGAGAGTTCCACCAGCTGTTTACGGCGCGCCTCAGACAGCGTAACGCCACCCGGGTTACCAAATGTCGGCACAATATAAACCGCTTTGATGGGTTTATTTGCCACCAGGGCTTCGAGTTCATCCACTTTCATGCCGTCGCCATCGGTGCCAACGGATTCGAAATTCGCCTGCGCCAGACCAAAGACCTGCAGCGCGGCAAGATAGGTTGGGCGTTCGACGACGACGGTATCGCCCGGATTAATTAACGCGCGCGCCAGCACGTCGAGGGATTGTTGTGAACCGGAGGTCACGACCACATCATCCGCTTTGCACCGGATCCCGCGCCCTTCGCAGATGCGCTGAATCTCTTCCCGCAGTCCCGGCACACCCTCGGTCAGACCATACTGGAAGGCTTCACCAAAATGCTGCGACAGTACGGCATCAGCGGCGATTTTCAGGCCTTCGTGATCGAACAAAGCCGGGTTAGGAATACCCCCACCCAGCGAAATGACGCCTGCCATTTTGCTATGTTTTAATAATTCACGGATGGCGGAAGATTGCAGGCCCTGCGCGCTGCTGGCGAGTTTGTTTGCAGACATTCTTTGATTACCTTCTTTTTTATATTGTGCCCAATCTTAGCAGAATATGAGCAATAAATTCCGTTAGCTTCGGGAGGGGACGTAAATCCTGACGCCACAGTAAATGAACCGGCCTTGGCGCGGGTGTAAACGGCTCCAGAACCCGAACCAGCCTGCCGCTTGCCAGCTCTTCCGCCACCAGCACCTCCGGCTGCAGAAGCAGCCCTGCCCCAGCGCGCGCCGCCATGCGTAAGCCGTAGCCGTCGTTGCATCGTAAAATGGCATCGCGCTTCCAGCGCACTTCGCCCTCCACACCCGGCAACCGCCATTCGTTACGCGCGGTCCATACCGTGTGGGAAAGGCAGAGATGGTCCACCAGATCAGCAGGCGTTTGCGGCGTACCGTGGCGCGCCAGATAATCCGGCGACGCGCAGATCACCATGTTGTAAGGGCACAGGTATTTCGCCACCAGATCGTCATTGCGAATATCACCAATGCGAATGGCCAGATCGACCCCCTCTTCCACCAGATCCACCATCCGGTTGGTGAGATCCAGTTCGATACGTACTGCCGGGTAGCGCTGCAAAAAGGTGGCGGTCAGCGGCGCGATAACGCAGCCGCCAAACGACGTAGGTGCCGTCACGCGCAGGGTGCCCGCCGGTGCGGCGCGCAGACGTTCCACCGCGCTTTCGGCAATGGCCACCTGCTCCAGCACCCGCTTCGCCTCGTCATAATAGACCCGCCCGGCGTCGGTCAGGCTTTGACGTCGCGTATTGCGCTCCAGCAGACGGGTGCCAAGCTCGGATTCCAGCAGCGCAATGTACTTCCCCACCATCACCGACGACATATCCAGACGGGAGGCCGCCCCGGTAAAACTGCCGCTTTCCACTACGGCGATAAAGGTTTCCATGCCGCGAAGCTTATCCATATTACAAACCTCTGGTTAGCAATCTTCTAACTTTAGCCCAGTTTATCCGACTTTTAATTTATTAAAGAATGAAGGCTCACAACATGAGGAGTCGGCTATGAAAATCATCATTATTGGTGCCAGCGGTACGGTCGGTCGTGCAGTAACGGAGGCGCTCAGTCGCCGCCACGAAGTGATCCGCGTGGGCCGCACGCAGGGCGATGAGCAGGTGGATATTACGTCACAGGCGAGCGTGCAGGCGCTGTTTGAGAAGGTCGGTCGTGTGGATGCGATTGTCTCCGCCAGCGGCGGATTGTACTTTGGCCCTCTCGCCACCATGAAAGACAGCGATTTCAATCAGGGCTTACAGGATAAACTGCTCGGACAGGTGCGCCTGGCGCTGACCGGCCAGCACTACCTGAACGATGGCGGCTCCATTACCCTGATTAGCGGGATTGTGGCGCACGAGCCCATCGCGCAGGGCGTCAATGCCACCACGGTGAATGCCGCGCTGGAAGGGTTTGTTCGCGCTGCCGCCTGCGAGCTGCCGCGCGGGATCCGCATCAACCTGATAAGCCCGACGGTCCTCACCGAATCGGTCGAAACGTACGACGGCTTCTTCCCGGGCTTTGAAAGCGTGCCGGCCGCCACCGTGGCGCAAGCCTATCGCCGCAGCGTGGAAGGGGTGCAGACCGGGCGGGTGTATAAGGTGGGTTACTGAGCCTTACGGGCGGAAATCAGCACCAGCATCGGGCGGTCTGCCTCTTCGGCCAGCGCGGGCCAGGCGTCAATCTGCGCCTGCGTTGGCCCCCATTCGTTCACTTCGCTTACCGTTAAACCGGCGTTGATCAGGGCGTTAAGCGTGCTGCCCAGTGTGCGGTGATACTTGATCACACCGTCTGCCAGCCAGTTGCTGACGCGCTGGCCTTCGTCCTGATAGTGGTTCACGCCCCAGAAACGCACGCCTGCGTCATCGGTCAACCAGCCCTGACGCGTCGCGCAGGTGTAAATTGGGTGCTCCATGGAAAAGACCAGGCTGCCGCCGGGTTTCAGCGCACGCTGAACGTTGCCAAACAGGGTGTTTAACTCGGGCAGGTAGTGCAGCGCCAGCGAGCTGTAGACCAGATCGAAACTGTTCGCTTTCATCGCCAGCGATTCCAGATCGCTACGTTGATACACAATCCCGTCATCGTGGGTCAGCTCTGCCGCACGGGCGAGCATTTTTTCGGAGATATCGACGCCGGTTACCGCAGAAGCGCCCAGTTCACGCGCCGCGCGGCAGAACCAGCCATAACCACAGCCGAGATCGATAACCGATTTGCCGTGTAAATCCGGCAGCATGCTTTTCAGCGCAGGCCACTCCGGCGCGCCATTCAGGCCGTCTACCGAGCGCGGCAACTGGGCGTAACCTTCAAAAAAGGCGGGGTTGTCGTAGATATTTTGTGCCATCACGGACTCCTTCATTGCAACAGAGGCGAGGGTAAAACACCCCTCGCCCGTTGACAACTAAACCGTCTGGCGAATCAAAGCCTGCGCCGGATCTTCTCCACCATGGCTGCCGTTGAGATCCCGTAGCGATCGTGAAGCGTCGGGAGCGCACCTGCATCCAGGAAAGCATCCGGTAGCGCAACGGTATCAAAGTCGACATGCACGCGATGGCGCATCAGCAACGACGCCACTGCCTCACAAAGCCCCCCTACGGTGCTGTGGTTTTCGGCGACCACCACCAGCCGCCCAGGTTTCGCGGCCTGCGCCAGAATGGTCTCCTCATCCAGCGGTTTAATGGTGGGCGAGTGCAGTACCGCCACGCTGACGTTATCCTTACGTAGCTGCTTTGCTGCCTCCAGCGCGCGCATGGTCATTAGCCCTGAGGCGATGATCAGGACGTCGCTCCCCTCTTCCAGCAGCGCGGCTTTGCCCAGCGTAAACTGGTAATTGTACTGGTCCAGCACCACCGGCACCTTGCCGCGCAGCAGTCGCATATACACCGGCCCATTGTGCGCCGCGATCGCCGGTACAGCCTGTTCGGTGTCTATCGCGTCGCAGGGATCGATGATGGTCATCCCCGGAATACCGCGCATAATCGCAATATCTTCCGTCGCCTGGTGGCTCGGACCGTAGCCCGTGGTTAACCCCGGCAGTGCAGCGCATATCTTCACGTTGAGATGCTCTTCGGCGATAACCTGATGAATAAAATCGTAGGCTCGACGGGTGGCAAAGACAGCATATGTCGTGGCGAAGGGAATAAACCCCTCTTTTGCCATTCCCCCGGCCGCGCCCATCAAGAGTTGCTCCGCCATCCCCATCTGGAAGAAGCGTTCCGGATACGCCTGGGCAAAGATATGCAGATCGGTATATTTCGACAAATCCGCCGTCATACCGACAACTTCCGGGCGCTGTTCCGCCAGCTTCACCAGCGCATGGCCGAACGGTGCAGAGCGCGTCTCCTGGCCGTCTTCCGCAATAGAGGCAATCATGGCCGACGTGGTTAAACGCGGTTTTTTCTCCGTTATCTGGCTCATTACAGCACTCCTTCAGGTTTGTTGGCATCCAGCACGGCGAGTGCCTTTTGCCACTCGTCAGCATCCACGCGAATAAAATGGTTCTTGTCACGTTGTTCGAGGAAAGGCACACCCTTGCCCATCAGCGTGTCGCACAAAATGACGCGTGGCTGGTTTTCCGGATAGCGTCTGGCGTTATCAAACGCCGCCACCAGCGCAGGGACATCGTTGCCATTTACGCGCTGCACATACCAGCCGAACGAGGTCCATTTATCCTCCAGCGGCTCAAAGCCAAGGATCTTGTGCGAATTGCCGTCTGCCTGCTGGCGGTTAATGTCCACCAGCACGATCAGGTTCGACAGGCCATGGTGCGCTGCAGACATAGCCGCTTCCCAGGTTGATCCTTCGTCAAGCTCACCGTCCGACATGGAGTTAACGACCCATGCCGCGCTCTGCTTGTGCTTCAGCCCCAGCGCCATGCCGACCCCAATACTTAACCCCTGCCCCAGCGAACCACCGGAGATCTCCATGCCCGGCGTGTAAGTTGCCATACCGGACATTGGCAGGCGGCTGTCGTCCGAGCCGTAGGTCTCCAGCTCCTCTTCAGGAATGATCCCGGCTTCAATCAGGGCGGCATAACAGGCAATGGCGTAATGACCGTGGGAAAGCAGAAAACGGTCACGACCTTCCCACTCCGGCTCGTCCGGCTTGAGGTTCATACCGTGGGTAAACGCGGTGGCCAGTACGTCGGCATAGCCCAGCGCCTGCCCGATGTAGCCCTGCCCCTGCACTTCGCCCATGCGCAGCGCATAGCGGCGAATACGCCATGCCGCCGCGGCAACCTGTTGAACTGTGGTATCCGTCATCGTCGAGTCTCCTTAATGGATCAGCATGCCGCCGTTCACGTCGAGCGTGATACCGGTGGAGTAAGACGAAAGGTCGCTGCCAAGGAACAGCGCGGCGTGGGCAATATCCTGCGCGTCGCCGAGGCGGTTAAGCGGAATGCCCGCCAGGATGGCGGTTTTCATCTCATCGCTCAGCTTGCCTGCGGTGATGTCCGTCTGGATAAGGCCGGGTGTAATGCAGTTTACGCGTACGTTATCCGGCCCCAGTTCACGGGCCATCGCTTTCGCCAGGCCCAGCACACCTGCTTTAGCCGCGCTGTAGTGGGGGCCGCCAAAAATACCGCCACCGCGCTGTGCTGATACCGATGAAATGCAGACAATGCTGCCTGACTTCTGCGCGCGCATGGTGGGGATCACCGCCTGGGACATCAGCAGCGTGCCGCGCAGGCTGACGTCCAGCACCGCGTCGTAATTCTCGCGTTTAATATCCATCAGCTTAATCGGCTGAGTAATACCGGCGTTATTCACCAGAATATCGATGCGCCCGTATTTTCCCAGCACCTGCTCAATGGCGGCGTTAACCTGTAATTCATTGCTGACGTTCGCCGCAAGGCCCAGATGCTCTTCACCCAGTTTCGCCGCCGCTGCCCGACTGGCCTCAGCATCTAAATCGATAATCACTACCTTCGCACCCTGCCCGGCATATAATTTAGCCGTGGCAAAACCCAAACCGCGTACAGAAGCCGCGCCGGTAATAACGGCGACTTTATCTTTCAGTAGCATATATTTACTCCACTATGGTAAAAGGAATTTATTTTTTATTTCGGTTCATCCAGCAACATAATCACAAACAGGCCAATCGCTGCACAAACACCGAAATAAATAAATACAGAGTTAAAACTTCCTGTTTTATCCAGCAGAAAACCCGCCAGCATCGGGGAAACAAATCCGCCGAGATTTCCGCCGCTATTGATAATTGACGCAGCTATCGGATAGGTTTTACTGTCCGCAACGGCCATACCGTAAGCCGTAAAAGCAGGCCAGCCGATATTCAGACAGAGGCCGACAAAAAACAGCCCCACGCAAACCGCAACGGTGCTTTGCGGAATATTCAGCATGATGACCATCATTAACACGGTGCTGATGGCGGTAAACATCATGGTCGGTTTACGCCGACGGCCGAGCAGTTTGTCGGATACGTAACCGCCAAAAATCGCCCCGATAAATCCGCCGATGCACGGCATACTGGCGACCAGCCCCATGCTCATAAACGTAAAGCCTTTCTCTTTCACCAGATAGAGCGGGATCCACGTCAACAGGCCATACAGCACGCTGACCATCATGAAATAGGCCAAACAGTCGCCGAGGATATTCTTCGAGGTAAACAGCCCTTTTACCGTGCTCACCGGGGCTAAGTCCCGCACGCGAATCAGGCGGTCAAGGCGCGCAAAGCCCGGTGAAATCACGATGTTTTCCCGTCTGGCGTCCGGCGTCTCCTGACCCACAGTAATGGTCTCCAGTTCGGCTTTAGAGACGAATGCGCTCTCTGATGGTCTGGTGCGCACCAGCAGATACCACAGGACGGCAATGACCAGACCGGGGATCGCGAAGGAGAAGAAGACCCAACGCCAGCCCCACGTCATGGCGATCCACACCGCCAGCGGCGGCACGAGGATCGGCGCGAACATGGTGGCCGCGATGTAGACGCCGGTGGCGGTGGCCTTCTCCCTGGGTGGAAACCAGTTATTGATGGTGGAGGCCAGCCCGACAGGACACGGCCCCTCCGTTAACCCCAGCCCCAGACGAATAAACTTCAGCCCAAGAACCGAGGTCGCCGTGCCCATCAGCCAGGTAAACGCCGAGAAGCCGAATATCGACAGCGCCACCATGCCGCGAATACCCTTTTTGGCGATAAAAAAGCCCGCTGGAATTTGGCTCAATGCGTATCCCAAAAAGAACATACTGGCGATGGCACCGGCTTCGAAATTATTAATATGAAACTCATCAATGATAAAGGGCAGTACTGCACCAATATTTGTTCGGTCAGCATAGTTAATGGCATACACAATAAAAATTAATGCCAGCACAACGAAACGGTAATTGGTTTTTTTAGTGTTTATGTAGGGGACAGCATGTTCTATACGAGACATAACTTACCTCATTATTCGAACAACGTGAGTCGTTTTATTTTTACGTTCAAGGTCAATATATCGGCTCATGAATGAAACACCATTCAATAAACCTCATTTATTGCTGAGATAAATTTGATTCGCGATACAGCTCAAAAAAATAACCTCGGGATAAAATTGCCCGCATGTCGTCTCAATGTTATGTTTTTTATCAATAAACATGACAGGAGTAGGCTATGTCCGCGCAGGATCGCCAGACGTTATCACTGCCCTCGCTCAGAAATTTGCAGGCATTCATCGCCGTCGCTAACGCATTGAGCATCCATCAGGCGGCCGAACAGCTCAACGTCACCCCCTCTGCGGTCAGCCATCAGATCGCGTCGCTGGAGTCGTGGATGGGCAAGAAATTATTCATCCGCAGCGGCAAAGGGGTTCAGCTCACCCCAACGGGAGAAAAATATCTGCGGGAGGTCTCGGCGGCGATGAGCGCCATCGGACGCGCCACCGATCAGATCGTCAAAGAGAAAGATAACGCCGTGCTTCGGGTGCACTCCTCGCCCACCTTCGGGTTGTCATGGCTGTTGCGCCGCCTGGGTAAGTTTCGCGCCGAATATCCCGATATCACCATCAATCTCACCTGCTCCTATGAGAATCTGCAATTCGCCAGAGATAATATTGATATTGATATCCGCCACGGTATCCCGGACTGGGATGCTTACCGGGTGATGACCATAAAAAACGACACGCTGGTGGTGCTGGCCTCGCCGGAGTATGCGCAAAAACACCCCATCAGCACACCCACCGATCTGCTGCAACAGTCACTCATCTCGTCCACCAGCACTCTGGTGAACTGGGAAAAATGGTTCGCCTGGCACAATATCGACAGGCCCTGGCTCAACTTCAGCCTCAGCTTTGACCGCTCCTATATGAGCTTTGAAGCGGCGCGCATGGGGCTGGGATTTATCCTTGAGAGCAAAATGATGGCGACAGACCACCTGAAAGATGGCTCACTGGTGCAGGTACTGCCGGATGAGATGGGGATCGCCATTAACGCGCATCATCTGGTAATGCCGCATATGCATGAACGCGCGTGGAAGATCCAGCAGTTCGTTGAGTGGATTGACCGGGAGCTGCGGCTGTCGGGTTATCATCTGTAACGTCGGGTGGCGGCTTCGCCTTACCCGACCTACAAAATCTGCGGCCTGTTGCCCTCACCCCAACCCTCAACCCACCGGGAGAGGGAAAAATGCACATTAACCCACCGTGCCCCAGACAAGGTTCCCCTTATGGAAGGTCGCGGTGCGCGGAGATATGCGCGCCACCGCCTCGGCGGAACAGGAGGCGTCCACCAGCACAAAGCTGGCGTCGTCCTGCGCTTTCGGCCAGACGCGTTCACCTTTGTCGTTCAGCGGCAGTACGTCACCGGTCGCAATACCTAAAGCGCGGGACAGCGTCTGCTCATTAGGGCGGATATAGAGCTGGGCGTAGAGATTCGCTTTTTCCAGCATGTCCCCCAGGCCGTACGGCGACCAGTGGTCGATCACGCTGTCGGTGCCGGTCATCACAAACACGCCCTTATCGCGCAGCTGCTTCAGCGGCATATGCAGGGTGCCAATCGGCACGGTGGAGGCGATAGTCACCTGCTGCGCCGCCATGCGGGTGGCAATCTCGTCCACCTGCTGCTCGTTGAGCGTGGCCAGCGCAAAGGCGTGGCTGATGGTCAGTTTGCCCTTCAGTTGCGGGGTTTTCTCCACGGTTTCGACCATGTAGTTCACCGCCGCCACGCCCGCCGGGCTGGTTTCGTGCAGGTGAATATCCACCCCTTTGTCATAATCCAGCGCAATCTGGAACATGGTGTCGAGAGATTTCTCCATCGCCCCGTCAACGTTGGTTGGGTCCAGCCCGCCCACGTAGTGCGCCCCGGCCTGCATCGCCTCGCGCATCAGCTTTTCGGAATTCGACAGCAGCAGGCCGTGCTGTGGAAACGCCACGATCTCGCAGTCAAATCCGGGCTTGCGACGCGCCAGCACCGCCTGCAGGTTCTCGAGATTCTTCAGGCCCGAGACCGGCTCAATATTGCAGTGGCTGCGGGCGAGGGTGGAGCCTTTCGACTGGATCAAATCGATCAGCTTTTCGGCGCGCTCCTGGGTATAAGGCTGGAGTTCGGGGAGCAGCTTCTGCTCAAGGCGGATCATATCCTGAATGGTGGTACCCGCCGGGCGGTTGACCGAACGCCACGGGCCGCCGTAGAAGGTTTTATCCAGGTGAATGTGCATATCGCGCATCGCCGGGAGCATCAGCTTGCCGCCCGCGTCATAGTGCGGCAGGGTGGCGTCCGCGTGACTTTTGTTATCCCGCAGGGCGACAATTTTCCCGTCTTTGATCTCCAGCGTTTTCAGCTCGGTGCGGGTGCTCGTCGCCACGCCGCCGTCGACGTTAAATCCGGCCTCCAGCAGCACGTTGTCCAGGTAGTAGTGTTTAGCGGTGATGTTCATCGGTTTACCCGTCTCGCAGGTTGGTTTTGCGGAATCGGCAGCATACGCGACGGAGCCGGTCGCGCCAAACAGCGCGCAGGCGGTGACCATTTTGCCGCTCTGGCTGATGAATTCACGGCGGCTTTTATTTTCACTCATCTTATCTTCCTTCATTAACAATATGGGTACCGGTTTCCCCGCGCAGCGCGGCGGGCAGGCAGTCTGGCGAGGTGATGATCACGCGCTTGCCGCCATGGCGTAAAAATTCCAGCGAGGCGACGATTTTGGGCAGCATGCTGCCCGCCGGGAAATGGCCCTCGTCTTTGTAACGCGTCATCTGCGCCACGCTCACCGTGTCCAGCGCCTGCTGATTCGGCTTGCCAAAGTGGATGCACACTTTTTCGACCCCGGTGGTGATCACCAGTACGTCGGCGCGGATCTCGCGCGCCAGCAGCGCGGTGGAGAGATCTTTATCAATTACCGCGTCAACGCTCTGGTAATCGCCCTGCTCAGTGCGCACCACCGGAATACCGCCGCCGCCCGCGCCAATCACCACAAAGCCTTTTTGCGTCAGGGTTTTGATGGCATCGGCTTCAACAATGCGTAACGGCTGCGGCGACGCCACCACGCGACGATAGCCCCGGCCAGAATCCTCAACAAAGTGCCAGTCCGGATGCGCCTGCTGCAGTTCATCGCGCTGCGCTTCGCTGAAGAACGCGCCGATGGGCTTGGTCGGGTGGCTAAAGCCCGGATCGTTTTTATCCACCTCCACCTGAGTGACAACGGTGACCGCTTTTTGCTCACCGCGCGCAGACAGGCGGTTGTTAAGCGCCTGCTGGATCAGGTAGCCGATACCGCCCTGCGTATCCGCCACGCAGTTGGCCAGCGGCGTGAGCGGCAGTCCCTCCCGCTCGTGGGCAATTTCAGCGCGGCGGAGATCCAGCCCCACCTGGGGGCCGTTGCCGTGGGTAAGCACGATGTCATAGTCCGAGGCCAGCATCTCCAGCACCGACTCTGCCACCGCCTTTACCGCCTGCGCCTGATGTTCAACCGACTGGCTGGCGTTATCTTTGATAATGCTGTTGCCGCCAATGGCGACGACCATAAGCTCTTTCATTTTGTTTCCTTTAGAAGGTGCGTTCTGGTGCCCTCACCCCGGCCCTCTCCCACAGGGAGAGGGGGATTAACAGAGATATCCAGCACATGCTTCACCACAAACATGCCGCCCATCATCAGATACGCCGTCACAAACATCAGCGAACTGCCTTCGGCAAAGCCCACCACCGGGGCGTGGATCACGCCAAACAGCGCCAGCAGCGCGCCACCGGCGGCGGCAATGGCCCCGCGCAGCGGTTTGTTGATAATGGCGAAGATGGCGATGCAGCCCCACAGCATGCTGGCGAGCGGTGCGCCGCTGCCCAGATGCACCAGCCCCTCGTAGTAGATCCCTTTACTGTGCAGCACGTCGGTGCCGATTTTCGCCGCGCTGGTGCCCGCCGCGCCCATCACGCTGTTCATCATGGTCAACGCCCAGTTGGCGATCCACGGGAACAGGCAGATGAAAATCACGGGCACCTCCACTTTGGGCGTTTCCCTCACGACCTGGTTGGCGGTGACAACGCCGATAAACACCAGGATCGGCACGATGGCGGTCATCGGAATGATGGCGAGCATAAACGCCCCCAGCCCGAACAGCGGCACGATAAACATGGTCACGCCGGAGGCCAGCGTGTAGCCGATGCTGGCGCCCATCGCTTTCCAGCCCGCATGACCCACATAGACCGTCACCGGGAACGGATTGCCCATCAGGCAGCCGAGCATGGAGGCCAGGCCGTTCGCCAGCATTACCTTGCGGGTCGGGTACTCGTCTCCCGCCGCGTGGGCGCTTTCAATGTTTTCCAGGTCGAAGATGTAGTTCGCCAGCCCCAGCGGCACGGCAGACGCCAGGTACGGCAGCGCGTGCGGCAAGCCCTGCAGGAAACCTTCTACATGGACTTCGGGCGGGTTAAAGCCGAAAGAGGACATAGAGGCTTTGATTGCCTCCGGGCTTTGCAGGCCGGAGATCCACGCTAACACCGTGCCAGCAATCAACAACAGCAGACCGGTCGGGATCCTGGCGAAGATCGGTTTTTTGCCGAACCAGTTAATGAAGATCAGCAGCAGCACAATGAACGACACGGTGGGCGCTTCAAACGCCTGCAGCATCGGGTTCATCGCCAGCAACAGCAGGCCCAGGCCCGACAGACACGAGAGCAGCACGGTACGCGGGATCATCTTGCGGATGGTCTCCCCCAGGAAAGAGCCGCCCGCCAGAATCATCGCCTCGACAAAGCACCACACCAGACCGATCTGAATGGCAAAATCCGCGTCACCGGTTTGCTGGTAGACCGGCATCAGGACCAGAAAAGTAACGGTAAAAATCGACGGCGCGCTCGGGCCAGACGGCAGCGCGGTGACGTCCGTTCGTCCGGTGGCGCGCGCCATCTGCAGGCCAAACCATGCGTAACAGACGCTCGCCACCAGCACCGCCAGCCCGAAGGCCGGTGCGATGCGTCCATAAACAATCTCCTTCGGGATGCCGACGACAAAAATGAGCAACCCCATCATGGTCAGCAAATTGGTCAGGTTGTTGGTCATCAACCCGAAATATGCCGCCCAGTCACCTCTTTTCCACTCCAGTTTCATGTTTTTCATGGATGCTTGCCTTATAAAAAGTAGCGATCGCGGAAGGTCAACAGCGCCTTTTCAAAACAGCTAAACGGCGGGTGCACAATGCCCGCGCCAATCATGCCAATACCGGCGTCTTTGTGGGCAATGGCGGTATTGATAACCGGCAGAATGCCGCTGCCTGCGACTCGGGTGATGTCGATGGCGGTTGGAATGCCCATAAACAACAGCAGCGGAATGGTGACGTTCGGGTTTTCACCGAGGGTGATTTCGCGCATCTGGCGGGAGAAGTCGATGGCTTCTTCCACCGTGCCGCCCACCAGCGCGACAATCGCCGGGGCCGTCGCCATCGCAAAACCGCCGATACCGTAGGTTTCCGTGATGGCGCTGTCGCCGATATCCAGCCCGGAGTCTTCAGGCTTGTAACCCGCGAACATCGGGCCAATCACCTGCTGCGCCGGGCCGGTGAACCACTGCCCTGGCAGGCCAGAGACGCGCAGACCAAACTCGTAACCGTTACGCGCCATGGTGGTGACCACGGTGCTGTACTCAATGCCGTGGGCGGCGTCCAGCGCGGCCTTACACATCGCCATCCACGTCGGGCCGGAGAAGTAGTCGCTGCTGGCGACAAACTCAAATACCTCGCGCTGCTGCGCCACCGGATAGCCCGCCTGGATCAGCCCCGGCGTCAGCGCCTGGATCAGCAGCGTGGTGCCCGCGTTGTTGCGGTTGTGGCATTCGTCACCCATGTGCAGCGCCTGAGCCAACATCAGGCGCAGATCGATTTCGCCGATAATCTTCATGGCATCGCGCAGCATCGGGCCAAGCACATCGCGCATCCAGTTCAGACGGTCAATGACGCTCTGGTCGTTGGCGCCCATGCGCAGGATCTTCGCCATCTGCTCGCTGAGGTTGGTGTAGGCGCGGTTGCCGTAGGTTTTGTTCTCAACGATATGCATAAACATCGACGCGGAGGTAACGCCCGCCATTGAGCCCACGCAGTCGTGCTCGTGGCACGGCGAGAAGGTGATGTCGCCTGAAGCCGCCAGCCTTGCCGCCTCCTCCAGATCGTTCGCCAGCCCTTCAAATACCAGCGCGCCGGTGACAGCGCCTTTCATCGCGCCACACATATTTTCCCAGCTCACCGGAGGACCGGCATGCAGAATGGTGGTACGGGTCATCCCCGGCACAACGTTAATCGCCTGGTCGTACCCCACCAGCACCGGGTGGGACTGAATGATGCGCTCCAGCGCAATCTTGTTGGCGGCAGCGATCTTCTCTGCCAGCGGCTCCGCGGCCAGCTGGTCGAGCGCTTCGACGATCTGCATATTGCCCTGCCCCGGCGGTGCCCAGTCGAGCTGGGTGACGGGGACGTGCTGTTTTTTAAGATCGTCACTGAACAGCGCAATACCGACGTTAATGACGTTCAGCGGTTGGTTGAATAAGGTGGTCATCAGGCGTTCTCCCCTTTGCAGACAAATTCGCGTGCCAGTAATCCGGTGTTAGTACTGCTGCTGGCCCAGATCACGCCGGCATCGGTCAGAAGCTGGCACTGCTGCGCCAGCGACTGAGGATCCTGGTCGGTGCCCAACACGTAGCCGAGGATCTCCAGCGGACGGTTATCGGCTTTCGCAATCGCCTGCGCCTCTTTAATGGCATCGAGCATCACGCCGACCGGATCCTCATGCGCGCCAAAGCCCAGCACGAAGTCCATCACAATCACGCCCACTTCCGGATCGCGCGCCTCCTGCAGCAGGCGGCTGATGCGGTTGGTCGGGTCGATCATCGGGTGCGGTTTGCCGTTGGTGAAATCGTCATCCCCAAAATCGAGGAAGGTGTGAGCCTGGCTGACGTTTATGTCGCGCAGGCGTTTCGCCGGATCGGGCTGAATGTTGCTGTAGACGTCGTCGTACTTCTCAAGCGCGGCGAACATCGCTTCATCACACAGGGTGCCGCCACAGAACAGACCGCGAATGTATTTCTGCTGCGGAGTGAGACGGGCGCGCACCTCTTCAATCAGGGGCCAGTTGAGCGGATGCAGGTTAAGGGACGCTTTGTTGATACCGGTGAGCAGCACGGCCTTCAGGGCCGCCTCTTTGGTGCCGCGGGCGAACTGCAGACCGTCTTCATCGGCGGGCGGTTCGTTGCGCCCAAGGAAGCAGGCGATGACCGGTTTGCGACAGGTCCGGGCACGCGCCAGCACCTTTTCTGCCACCGCTGGCGCTGGCGGTTTGGAGATCAGCGCGATGACCTGGGTGGCATCGTCGGCCTCCAGCATGTCGATGGCGTCGAGCATCATCAGACCACCGATTTTTTCACTGAGATCGCGCCCGCCGGTGCCAATCAGCTGCGATACCCCGCCGCCAAATTCATGAATGCGCACGCTCAGCTCCTGGCTACCGGTGCCGGACGCCCCGACAATGCCTATCGACCCGCGGCGTACAGCGTTGGCGAAGCACAGTCCTGCGCCGTTGATGATGGCAGTGCCGCAGTCTGGCCCCATCATCAGCAGCCCTTTCTGGTGCGCCAGCTGCTTGAGCGCCAGCTCATCGTCGAGGGAGACGTTATCGGAAAAGAGCATCACGTTGAGATCGTTTTCAAGCGCCTTGCGCGCTTCGCGTGCCGCAAACATGCCGTTTACTGAAATCACCGCCAGGTTACTGTCGGGACGGTGGGCTTTCGCGCTGGCCAGAGTCGCGTAGCGTGCTTCATGGGTGCCCGCGCTCTCTTTTCGGGTGAATAACGCTTCAATCGCCGCCAGGGTTTCATCATTGGCCGCGTCGCCTTTAATGACGATCATCAGATCGCCGTTTTTCGCATCCTCTAATTCCGGCGTTAACAGCCCGAGGTTTTTTAATACGCCTTTGTTCATTTCCGTCGCCATCGCTACAAAGGCCTGCTCAACGCCCGGCAATTTATTGGCTTTGGTGGAAACGGACATTAATGAGACGGAGTCAAAATACGTGTTCTTTTTAATCACGATTTTTGTGGGCATTATTTTCTCCTGAATGCGGATAAAAGGGGGCCGCCGTCGTGCAAAATGCACGTCGGAAAAATACGTTTGAAATGGGGGCCAGCCGGAAACAGGCTGGCCGAATAAATTACGCGCCCGCCGCCAGCAGCAGATCAGCTATCGCGTGGTAGCCTTTTTCCCGCGCCAGTTCGAGCGGGGTTTTACCGTATTTATCGGTCATGTGCGGATTCGCACCGTGGTCCAGCAGCAGCTTTACGAGCGCCTGCTGTTTCGGGCCGCCGTCATTCAGGACAATGGCTTCCAGCAGCGGCGTCCAGCCGACGAAGTTGGTGTGATTAACGTTGATATCGGTCTTTTCCAGCAGCTCGCGGACAATCTCCACATGCCCTTTCTCACTGGCGGGCGTAATCCCCACCCCGCCGAAGCGCGTCAGACGGTCCAGATCCGGGTTGGCGGGCAGAACAAGCCGCAGCAGGGTTAAATCATTGGTCAGGCAGCTTATCAGGAAGGGGTTAAAACAGGTCTGGTCCTGTTTATCTATATCCGCACCGGCGTCAATTAATAACGCGACACAGGGGTAATGTTTTTTCAGGCTGGCAATAACAATGGCGGTTCTTTTCTGACGGTTGGTGGCGTTAATATCGACACCTTTCTCCAGGCAGGCTTTTAGCGCGTCGACATTACCCTGCTCTGCCGCCAGTAAAAATTCCGTCACAAGTTCGTTCGCAGACATACAGACTCCCGATGGTGTGTTGCTGATGACCTGAGAATAGCAACAGCCCTTTCAGAAAAGAATCCGCTTAAAAATCATTCATCGACAGTCAATTCATTGTTGAGTTAAATTCAACGGTTCAGCCAAAACGTGCGTCTGTGCAACCTTTTTCTTATGGGTAAGCGTTTTTTCAGGCCATTCACGGCATTTTGCTTATGACCAAAGAAGCCTTGCATAACAAGGCCTGTAGCTAAACATCAGAACTGTGACCGCCGTCAAATGCGTTGTTGCGCCGCTGTTAAAATATGTTCAAAACTGATGGTAACCCGGAGCCGTAATATGAATTCCATCTTTACTGAAGAGAATCTGCTGGCCTTCACCACGGCGGCACGTTTTGGCAGTTTCAGCAAAGCCGCCGCCGAGCTGGGTGTGACCACGTCGGCCATCAGTTACACCATCAAACGTATGGAGACCGGGCTGGACGTGGTGCTGTTTGTGCGTAACACCCGGAGCATCGAGCTGACCGAGTCCGGCTTTTACTTTTACCGCAAGGCCACCGATCTGCTGAACGATTTCTATGCCATCAGGCGTGGGATAGACACCATCTCTCAGGGCATCGAGGCGCGGGTACGCATCTGCATCAATCAGCTTTTGTATACCCCACGTCATACCGCGCGGCTGCTGCAGGTGCTGAAAAAGCAGTTTCCCACCTGCCAGATCACCGTCACCACGGAGGTCTATAACGGCGTCTGGGACTCAATCATCAATAACCAGGCCAATATCGCGATTGGCGCGCCGGATACGCTTCTTGACGGCGGCGGCATTGATTACACGGAGATTGGCGCTATCCGCTGGGTATTCGCCATCGCGCCGGAACACCCGCTGGCGTTTGTCCCGGAACCGATCGCGGAAAGCCAGCTGCGCCTCTACCCGAACATCATGGTGGAGGACACCGCGCACACCATTAATAAGAAGGTCGGCTGGCTGCTGCACGGGCAGGAGGCGATTCTGGTGCCGGATTTTAACACCAAATGCCAGTGTCAGATTCTGGGGGAAGGGATCGGTTTTTTACCGGAATACATGGCCCGGGAGGCCGTAGCGGACGGGCTGCTGGTGACACGACGCATTAATAACCCGCGTCAGGATTCGCGCATGCTGCTTGCCACGCAGCATGCGGCGACCGGCCAGGTTACGCGCTGGATCAAACAGCAGTTCGGCCCGCAGGGCGTACTGACCGGGATCTACAGCGACTTACTGTGGCGTACCTAGTTTCTCGTCTGAACCCAAAACGCGTGGATAAGTCCAGGGAAGTAGCCCAGTATGGTCAGAAGGATATTCAGGATAAACGCCCAGCCCAGTCCCTTGCCAAGCAGTACGCCCAGCGGCGGGAGAATAATCGTAAAAACAACACGCCAAAAACCCATAAAGACTCCGTGCAAGCTAACCAATTGAAAATTATAAAAGAGACATCTCTAAGCGTAGCCAGTTTACGGGTAACTGCCATTCGGCTGGCGCGCTTTTACCTGCCTTTACCCTCTTTACACTGGCTTAAATCCTTCTTTAAATGCTCTACTACATAAAACACGATCGTAAGGAAACACCATGTCTCTTCCTCTGATTACGCCACAGCAGGCAAACGCGCTTATTGATGACGGCGCAAAGCTGATTGATATTCGCGATCCTGACGAATATGCCCGCGAGCATATTCCCGCCGCACAGTCCGTGCCGCTGGACACCTTACCCGGCGCACTGAACGCCGGGGCAGGTGAAACGGTGATTTTTCACTGCCAGTCCGGGGCCAGAACATCCAACAATGCCGCACGTCTTGCCCAGGCGGCGTCGCCTGCTCAGGCCTTGGTGGTCGAGGGCGGTATTCAGGGCTGGAAACAGGCCGGACTGCCGACCGTAGAAGATAAATCCCAGCCGCTGCCGCTGATGCGTCAGGTGCAAATTGCTGCCGGGCTGCTGATTCTGTGCGGCGTGGTGCTGGGCTATACGCTCTCCAGCGGCTTCTTCCTGCTGAGCGGTTTTGTCGGGGCCGGGCTTCTGTTTGCTGGCCTGACCGGATTTTGCGGCATGGCAAGACTGCTCAGGGTGATGCCGTGGAACAGACATACCTCATAAGCAGTAATCGATGAACCCTGCTGTACCCGGCGTGTGACGTGGGCTACAGTGAAGATCGCTAAAACGATGAGGAGGTTCTATGTTTTCTGTCGGTGATTATGTGCAACCGCGTCAGGGCGGCCCGAAACTGAAAGTGCTCGAAGTGAATGGGGATAGCATTGTGGCCGTTCAGGCCAGCAATGAGCAGGGCGAGAAATATACCCTGAAGGCAGCGGATGTTGCGCTGTACACCGAAGACGGTGATTTTGGCGTCTGCTAAACAGACAACCGGGCGGAGTCTTCCGCCCGGCTCACGCATTAGATCAGAAAATCATCCAGTGATTTGCCGTTTTCCAGCGCATTGGCAATAGGCTTCGGCGTGCGGCCCTGACCGGTCCACGTTTTCTCTTCACCGTTCTGGTCAATAAAGCGATATTTTGCTTCACGCGGCTTACGTTTTTTCGCCGATTTACCCGCATGCGCCAGCTCTACACCCAGCAGATCGGACGGTGAAATACCATCGGCTTTCATCCGTTCCAGCAGAGCATTAATTTTTTCCTGCTGCTCAGCGCGCTGTTGCTCTAATTCCGCCTGCTCACTACGTTTCTCTTCAGCAACGACCCTGACTTTTTCCAGCATTTCCTCAAGAACGTCCAGGGATAATTCACGCGCCATGGCGCGCAGAGTTCGGATATTATTAAGATTCTGTAACGTCAAAGACATATTATTTGAAAACCTTTTTTGTGGTGAGTCGTAAAATCAAAGCGAAGAATAATTCATTTCAAACATAATATCCACCCATCGACGCTTTTTGTCATTATTGTAAATATTTTTAAAGACGCCGCTTATATTATCCGGATATCGCGTTGTCGCGCTGCTTTTAATAAACATTCATAACAACATAAACGGTCGGTTTTAAGGCAAATCACAGGAGAGTACGCTGCGCGCTGCGTGTCGCACGGTCGCCGCCCACGCATTGCAAGCAACTTGTTGATTTTGCGCATCAAAAAACAGGACGAGAAAGAAAATAACGAAGCGAGCAAAAAACCATCATCTTTAGAGGATTTTGTGGAAAAAATGCGAATAAATAAAAATTTAACACTAGTTGTTAGTTTAAAGCCAGAAGGATACGCTATACACGTCAACCAAACCAACCCAAATCACTAAGATCATTACTTTTGTGCGTCTCAAGGAGCTCAGCCATGTTCTCACCGCAATCTCGCCTGCGCCACGCGGTAGCGGATACTTTCGCGATGGTTGTCTACTGTTCCGTCGTGAACATGCTGATTGAAATATTCCTCTCCGGAATGACCTTCGAGCAGTCACTTTCTTCGCGTCTGGTAGCGATCCCGGTGAACATTATTATCGCCTGGCCTTACGGCTTATACCGTGATGCCGTAATGCGCTTCGCCCGCCGCATCAGCCCGTCTGGCTGGATGAAAAACCTGGCAGATGTGCTGGCCTATGTGACGTTTCAGTCGCCTGTGTATGTGGCGATCCTGTTGACGGTGGGGGCAGACTGGCATCAGATTGCCGCAGCGGTGAGCTCAAATATCGTGATTTCGATGTTGATGGGCGCGGTGTATGGCTATTTCCTCGACTACTGTCGCCGCCTGTTCAGGGTCAGCCAGTACAGCCAGGCAAAAGCCTGATATGAAGCGACTGGCATATGCCAGTCGCAGTATTATTGTGCGTCGCCAAACAGTCCCTTCAGAAACCGCTCCAGCGCCATACGCGAGCTAAAACCATGCGGAATACCATAATGCTCGTGCGTCTCGCCGCCTAAATAGAGCGGAAATTGCTGGTAGTGATCGCAGGTTTTAATATCCGAGGCAGGCTCAGCAAATGACAGACTTCTGTCTTTCAGCGTCGGGTGAATAATAAGAGCGGTACGCCCCATTCTGGCTTCACGATTCACGTAAACATAATTCTCGCCACGGCGATAGCCATACGCTTTTGGCGTCACTTCATCCATGGTGAATCCCGCTTTTTCAAGAACGCGCGCCACCTCATCCGGTCGTAAATACATATCTTTTCCTCGTTATCTTTTCCTGCCCGGCAACCTTACAGTATTCAGCATTAGCAGGGCTTTCAGAATATTCCATAAACGGCCTGATGAGTCGTGACTCGCTTCAGATATTAAATTTCTGAACTAAACTAAACCGGAAGACAAAATTATGGAGGATCGTATGTTTAACAGACCGAACCAAAACGATATTAACGACGACGCTCAGGATATTCGTAATGATGTCAGCAGATTAGCGGACACGCTGGAGGAGGTGCTGAAATCCTGGGGCTCCGATGCGAAGGACGATGCGGAGGCCGCAAAACGTAAGGCTCAGTCTCTGCTGCGTGAAACACGCGCCCGGATGCATGGCCGCTCTCGTGCCACCCAGGCTGCCTGCGACATGGCAAGTTGCGCCACCACCTTCGTTCGTGAAAAACCGCTGTGTACCCTGGGTACGGTCGCGGCGGTGGGTATTTTTGTTGGCGCCCTGCTTAGCCTGCGTAAGTAAGCACGCGTTATCAGCCCCGGTTGCCTCTGGCGCCGGGGCTTTTCTTTGCCTGAAAGCCTGAAAAACCCGTGCAGCCTGCCCTGCCCCGCTGTGCTCATCATTGGGGCGCCATCAATCTGAATTTCCCATATCTTGTATGGTTGAAACTTAGCACAACTACATCTAGTATTCCCTTTAGCAAGACACACACAAACTGACGCGATGCTTCGCGCCGTTCTCTCATTTTAAATGGAAATACGAATCATGAGCATTATTATTTACACTCGTAACGATTGTATTCAGTGCCACGCGACCAAACGCGCTATGGAAAGCCGCGGGGTGGACTTTGAGATGGTGAATATCGATCTGGTGCCCGAGGCTGCCGATACTCTTCGTGCCCAGGGATTTCGCCAGCTGCCAGTGGTGGTGGCCGGGGAAACCAGCTGGTCTGGCTTTCGCCCGGACATGATTAACCGCCTCGCCGCGCAGGCCGCAAGGGCATGAGTGGGCTGGTCTACTTCTCCAGCAGCTCGGAAAACACGCTCCGCTTTATTGAGCGCGTCGGGCTGCCTGCGGTGCGCATTCCGCTCAACGAGCGGGAGCGTATTCAGGTAGACGACCCTTACATTCTGGTGGTTCCCAGCTATGGCGGCGGCGGTACGGCAGGTGCGGTACCGCGTCAGGTGATCCGCTTTCTCAACGATCCCCATAACCGCGCGCTTATTCGCGGCGTGATTGCGGCGGGCAATCGTAATTTCGGCGACGCCTTTGGTCGCGCCGGGGATGTCATCTCTCAAAAATGCGGCGTGCCGTATCTCTATCGCTTTGAACTGATGGGGACACAGCAGGACGTAGAGAACGTGCGTAAAGGAGTGAACGAATTTTGGCAACGACAACCGCAGAACGCGTAATGCAGGCGACACCGGACTACCACGCCTTAAACGCGATGCTTAACCTCTACGATCGCGAGGGGCGCATCCAGTTTGGTAAAGATCATGACGCCGTGGACGCCTTTTTGGCCGCCCACGTCCGTCCAAACAGCGTGACGTTCGCCAGCCAGGATGAGCGTCTCGACTACCTGGTCAACGAAGGGTATTACGAAGAACGCGTGCTCTCCCGTTACAACCGCGCCTTTGTGGTCAGGTTATTTGAGCGGGCCCACGCCAGCGGTTTTCGGTTCCAGACGTTTCTGGGCGCCTGGAAGTATTACACCAGCTACACCCTGAAAACCTTCGACGGCAAACGCTATCTTGAAAGCTTTGAGGATCGCGTAGTGATGGTGGCGCTGACCCTGGCCCAGGGCGATGAAGCCCTGGCTGAACAGCTGACGGAAGAGATCCTCTCCGGGCGCTTCCAGCCGGCCACTCCGACCTTCCTTAACTGCGGCAAGGCCCAGCGCGGCGAGCTGGTCTCCTGTTTCCTGCTGCGTATAGAAGACAATATGGAGTCGATTGGCCGCGCGGTAAATTCGGCGCTGCAGCTGTCCAAACGCGGCGGCGGCGTGGCGTTTTTACTGTCTAACCTGCGTGAAGCGGGTGCGCCAATTAAGCGCATTGAGAACCAGTCATCCGGCGTGATCCCGGTGATGAAGATGCTGGAAGATGCCTTCTCCTACGCCAACCAGCTTGGCGCGCGTCAGGGGGCCGGGGCGGTCTACCTGCACGCCCACCACCCGGACATTCTGCGTTTTCTGGATACCAAACGCGAAAACGCCGACGAAAAAATCCGTATCAAAACCCTGTCGCTCGGGGTGGTGATCCCGGATATCACCTTTAAACTCGCCAAAGAGAATGCCGACATGGCGCTGTTCTCGCCGTATGACATCGAGCGAATTTACGGCAAAGCGTTTGGCGACGTGGCGATAAGCGAGCTTTACGACGAGCTGGTTGCCGACGATCGCATTCGCAAAAAATACATCAACGCCCGCGATTTCTTCCAGCGGCTTGCCGAAATTCAGTTTGAGTCCGGCTACCCGTATATCATGTATGAAGACACGGTAAACCGTGCGAACCCGATTGCCGGGCGCATCAACATGAGCAACCTCTGTTCGGAGATTTTGCAGGTCAACAGCGCGTCCACTTATGACGAGAATCTGGACTACGCCGACATCGGCAAAGATATCTCCTGCAATCTCGGGTCGCTGAATATCGCCCACACCATGGATTCCCCCGATTTTGGCCGTACGGTCGACACAGCGGTTCGCGGCCTGACGGCAGTATCAGACATGAGTCATATCCGCAGCGTGCCGTCCATTGAGGCAGGCAACGCCGCGTCGCACGCCATCGGCCTGGGCCAGATGAACCTGCACGGCTATCTGGCGCGGGAAGGCATCGCCTACGGCAGCCCGGAAGGGCTGGATTTCACCAACCTCTATTTTTACACCATCACCTGGCATGCGTTGCACACCTCTATGATGCTGGCGCGCGAACGCAACCAGCGCTTCGCGGGCTTTGAGCAGTCGCGCTATGCCAGCGGGGAATATTTCAGTCAGTACCTGGAGAGCGACTGGCAGCCGAAAACGGAGAAAGTGCGCGCGTTGTTTGCCCGCGCCGGGATCGTTCTGCCCACGCGCGAAATGTGGCAGCAGCTGCGTGACGATGTGATGCGCCACGGCATCTATAACCAGAACCTGCAGGCGGTGCCGCCCACCGGCTCTATCTCCTATATCAATCACGCCACGTCGAGCATTCACCCGATTGTGTCGAAAATTGAGATCCGCAAGGAGGGCAAAACCGGGCGCGTCTACTACCCCGCCCCGTTTATGACCAATGAAAACCTGGCGCTGTATCAGGACGCGTATGAAATTGGCCCGGAAAAAATCATCGATACCTACGCCGAAGCAACCCGACACGTGGATCAGGGCCTGTCGCTGACGCTCTTCTTCCCGGACACGGCCACCACGCGGGATATCAACAAAGCACAGATTTATGCCTGGAAGAAAGGCATTAAAACGCTCTATTACATTCGCCTGCGCCAGCTTGCGCTGGAAGGCACCGAAATCGAAGGCTGCGTGTCCTGCGCGCTGTAAGGAGAAAGGATGAAACTGTCACGCGTGAGTGCGATTAACTGGAACCACATTCAGGATGATAAGGACCTGGAGGTGTGGAACCGCCTGACCAGCAATTTCTGGCTGCCGGAAAAAGTGCCGCTTTCTAACGATATTCCGGCCTGGCAAACCCTGAGTCATGCCGAGCAGCAGCTGACAATTCGCGTCTTTACCGGTCTGACGCTGCTGGACACCATCCAGAATACCGTTGGCGCCCCCGCGCTAATGGCCGATGCGCTGACGCCGCACGAAGAGGCGGTGATGTCGAACATCAGCTTTATGGAAGCGGTGCACGCCCGCTCCTACAGTTCGATCTTCTCGACGCTGTGCCAGACCAAAGATGTGGATGCGGCCTACAGCTGGAGTGAAGAGAGCGAGTCACTGCAGCGCAAGGCCAACCTGGTGCTGGATTATTATCAGGCCGATGAGCCGCTGAAGAAGAAAATCGCCAGCGTGTTTCTGGAATCATTCCTCTTCTACTCCGGCTTCTGGCTGCCGATGTACTGGTCGAGCCGCGGCAAACTCACCAACACCGCCGATCTCATTCGCCTCATCATCCGGGATGAAGCGGTGCACGGGTATTACATCGGCTATAAGTACCAGAAAGGGCTGGAGAAAGTCAGTGATGCCAGACGCGAGGAGCTAAAAGGATTTGCCCTTGATTTGCTGATGGATCTCTATGATAACGAACTGAGCTATACCGAAGAGCTCTACGCCGGAACCGGCTGGGAAGAGGAGGTAAAAGCCTTCCTCTGTTACAACGCCAATAAGGCGCTGATGAACCTCGGCTACGAAGCGTTGTTCCCGCCGGAAATGGCCGACGTGAACCCGGCAATTCTGGCGTCGCTCTCCCCCAACGCTGACGAAAACCACGACTTCTTTTCCGGGTCCGGCTCATCGTATGTGATGGGTAAAGCGGTGGAAACAGAAGATGAGGACTGGGATTTTTAATGAGCGCCTTAACGTTCATTAATTAAATATAAATATTCCAATTTCCTTCCGGATATTTCTCCTTCAGCTACACTGTCATCTCCACGACATATTCGCCTGAATCACTCCGATCCAGGCGAATTCTCCCGATGGCGCAGCAAAAAATTCACAAAAATTCAGATCGCGCTCAGCCCTTTACTCATGGGAAATTCAGCCGTTTCGCTTACTGCAAAATTCAACCCATAAGCAAACCCAGGGTTGCCTCAGAATCTGAGTATGTTAGGGTTATGCCCGTTAACAATTTACCATGGTAATCATATCGACATAAACAAATAACAGGACACTCTCTATTGCATGGCAATTAAATTAGAAGTGAAGAATCTTTATAAAATATTTGGCGAGCATCCGCAGCGCGCATTCAAATATATTGAAAAAGGCCTTTCGAAAGAGCAAATTCTGGAAAAAACCGGGCTATCGCTTGGCGTTAAAGACGCCAGTCTGGCCATTGAAGAAGGCGAGATTTTTGTCATCATGGGGTTATCCGGTTCGGGTAAATCCACTATGGTTCGCCTTCTCAATCGCCTGATTGAACCCACCCGTGGGCAGGTCCTGATTGATGGCGTAGACATTGCCCAAATATCAGATGCCGAACTCCGCGAGGTGCGCAGAAAAAAGATTGCGATGGTCTTCCAGTCGTTCGCCCTGATGCCGCATATGACGGTACTGGATAATACCGCCTTTGGTATGGAATTAGCGGGCGTTGCCGCCAGCGAACGTCAGGAAAAAGCACTTGATGCATTGCGCCAGGTGGGGCTTGAAAATTATGCCCATGCGTATCCGGATGAGCTTTCCGGTGGCATGCGTCAGCGTGTAGGTTTAGCCCGCGCATTAGCCATTAATCCCGATATTTTATTAATGGATGAAGCCTTCTCGGCGCTTGATCCCTTAATTCGCACCGAGATGCAGGATGAGCTGGTAAAATTACAGGCCAGACACCAGCGCACCATTGTCTTTATTTCTCACGATCTCGATGAAGCCATGCGTATTGGCGACCGCATTGCCATTATGCAAAATGGCGAAGTGGTGCAGGTCGGTACACCGGATGAAATTCTGAATAATCCGGCAAATGATTATGTGCGGACCTTCTTCCGCGGCGTGGATATTAGCCAGGTGTTTAGCGCCAAAGATATTGCCCGTCGTACCCCGAACGGCATTATTCGTAAAACGCCAGGTTTCGGTCCGCGCTCTGCCCTTAAGCTTCTGCAGGACGAAGACCGTGAATACGGTTATCTGGTTGAACGCGGCAATAAATTTGTCGGCGTTGTCTCCATCGATTCTCTCAAAACCGCGCTCAGCGAAAACCAGGGAATTGATGCGGCGTTAATTGACGCTCCGCTTGCCGTGGATGCCGAAACGCCGCTCAGCGAGTTGCTCTCTCACGTCGGCCAGGCACCCTGTGCCGTGCCGGTTATTGGGGAAGAACAACAGTACGTCGGCATCATCTCAAAACGGATGTTGCTGCAGGCTTTAGATCGCGAGGGGGCAAACCATGGCTGATCAATCTAACCCGTGGGGCACCACAGAGGCAGCAGACAGCGCTGCGCAATCTGCCGATGCGTGGGGTTCCACGCCAGCACCGGCCGATGGCGGTGGCGCGGCAGACTGGCTCAATAATGCGCCAGCACCGGCACCAGAACATTTCAATATTATGGATCCGTTCCACAAAACGCTGATCCCCCTGGACAGCTGGGTAACGGAGGGGATCGACTGGGTGGTTACCCATTTCCGTCCCGTCTTCCAGGGGATCCGCGTTCCGGTGGATTACATCCTCAACGGCTTCCAGCAGCTGATGCTGGGCATGCCCGCGCCGGTGGCGATTGTGCTGTTCTCGCTGATCGCCTGGCAGTTTGGTAGTGCAGGTATGGGGATCGCCACGCTGATCTCGTTGATTGCGATTGGTGCCATTGGCGCGTGGTCGCAGGCGATGATCACCCTGGCACTGGTGCTGACCGCCCTGCTCTTCTGCATTGTCATTGGTTTGCCTACGGGGATCTGGCTGGCGCGCAGTCCACGGGCGGCGAAGATCGTTCGTCCGCTGCTGGATGCGATGCAAACCACGCCAGCGTTCGTTTATCTGGTGCCCATCGTGATGCTGTTCGGTATCGGCAACGTGCCGGGCGTGGTGGTGACCATTATCTTCGCCCTGCCGCCGATTATTCGTCTGACAATACTCGGGATTAACCAGGTGCCTGCGGATCTGATTGAGGCCTCCCGTTCGTTCGGTGCCAGCCCGCGGCAGATGCTGTTTAAAGTTCAGCTCCCGCTGGCAATGCCTACCATCATGGCGGGGGTTAACCAGACGCTGATGCTGGCGCTCTCGATGGTGGTGATCGCCTCGATGATTGCCGTTGGCGGGCTGGGTCAAATGGTATTGCGCGGTATTGGCCGCCTCGATATGGGGCTGGCGACCGTCGGCGGCGTGGGCATTGTGATCCTCGCCATTATCCTTGACCGCCTGACCCAGGCTGTCGGTCGTGATTCACGCAGTCGCGGCAACCGTCGCTGGTATACCACCGGCCCTGTCGGGTTACTCACCCGCCCATTCAGAAAATAAGGAACAACGATGCGACATAAGGTACTTTTTGCCACAGCGTTTGCCACCCTTGTCTCCACCAGCGCATTCGCCGCGGACCTGCCGGGTAAAGGCATTACCGTGCAGCCGGTGCAGAGCACCATTTCGGAAGAGAGCTTCCAGACGCTTATCGTCAGCCGCGCGCTGGAGAAGCTGGGTTATACGGTCAATACGCCGAGCGAAGTGGATTACAACGTCGGCTACACCTCGATTGCCTCCGGTGATGCGACCTTCACTGCCGTCAACTGGCAGCCGCTGCACGACGATATGTACGCCGCGGCTGGCGGTGATAAGAAGTTCTACCGTGAAGGCACCTTCGTGACCGGTGCGGCGCAGGGTTATCTGATCGACAAGAAAACCGCCGACCAGTACCACATCACCAATATTGAGCAGCTGAAAGATCCGAAGATCGCCAAACTGTTCGACACTAACGGCGACGGCAAAGCCGATATGATGGGCTGCTCGCCGGGCTGGGGTTGTGAAGCGGTGATTAACCACCAGAACAAAGCGTACGGTCTGGCGAAAACCGTCGACGTGAGCCACGGCAACTACTCAGCGATGATGGCCGACACCATCGCCCGCTTTAAAGAGGGTAAACCGGTGATTTATTACACCTGGACCCCGTACTGGGTGAGCGACGTGCTGAAGCCGGGTAAAGATGTGGTGTGGCTGCAGGTACCGTTCTCCTCCCTGCCGGGCGAGCAGAAAGATATCGACACCAAACTGCCGAACGGCATGAACTATGGCTTCCCGGTGAATACGATGCATATCGTCGCCAACAAAGCCTGGGCGGAGAAAAACCCGGCCGCCGCCAAACTGTTCTCGGTAATGAAGCTGCCGCTGGCGGACATCAACGCCCAGAATGCGATGATGCACGCGGGCAAATCGTCTGAGGCGGATGTGAAGGGCCACGTTGACGGCTGGATTAAAGCCCACCAGCAGCAGTTTGATGGCTGGGTGAAGGAAGCGCTTGAGGCGCAGAAGTAAGTTTTTCCCCTCACCCCGGCTCTCTTAATCGTTCCCTCTCCCTGTGGGCTGAGGGATCCCCAGTAATATGGTCATGCCACCATGACCATATTACTGTACTCTTTACCCAGCTTTTTCATCTCGTTAACTATATTCAGGCG
>NZ_JBMKJG010000023.1:0-79854 GCF_049237765.1 Enterobacter cloacae complex sp. SHL021
AGTCTTCGGTGGAGCGGTAGTTCAGTCGGTTAGAATACCTGCCTGTCACGCAGGGGGTCGCGGGTTCGAGTCCCGTCCGTTCCGCCACTTATTAAGACATTAAGCCTGCCTTGTCGTCAGGCTTAATGGCAAAAAACTTTAGGGGCGTAGCTCAGTTGGTAGAGCACCGGTCTCCAAAACCGGGTGTCGCGAGTTCGAGTCTCTCCGCCCCTGCCATATAGAATCCTTTGCTTCGGCAAAGGATTTTTTTTGCCTTCAACAAGGCCAAAATCCCTTCCTAATCAAAAACTGCAGCCAGCCATTATGCTGGCTGGTCAATCATTCCATAATATTGATTTTTAATAGATCTTTTATCTGCGATTGCTTATCGCTGTTCTGCAGCCAGATTGCATACAGCGGCCTGGAAAGCGTAGTGGAATCCAGTACGGTATGGAGTCCCGGTTTACTGTCTGCCCAGCAGACGGGTAACCACGTGCAGCCCTTTAGCAAGGAAAGCTGTTGGCAGGCGATCTCCGCTGAGCTGGTTGTTAGCTGTGGAACATCGTCAGGGGCGATCAAACCGGTTTCATGCTGTTGAAAATCGGGGCCCCATTCAAGCCGCAGATAGGTTAGATCGGACTTCATCATCGCAGGCTCAGAAGCATACAGAGCCAGACCAAACTGTCCGACAATCTGGCTGCTAAATTCGTCCATCTTGGGGGCTTCAGTGGTGATCAGCAGATCAAGCTGGCGCTCGTGAAGTTGCTTAACCAGCGACTGGCGTTGCGCAATTCTGGCCTCGAATTGCAAATGCCCATGCGAATGGTATAACCGCGAAAGCCACTGACTGAGCATACATTCCCACAGAGAGGCGCTGGCCCCAATCGAGAACTCATTGTGCCTGGACGTATGAGCCACCTCTTTACGGGCCGCCTGCCAGGTATTCATCAACGTTTCTGCATACGGGAGCAGTTTCTCACCGGCCGGCGTTAAGCGGATATTGTTGCGGTGACGGGTAAATAGATTCACACCCAATTGATTTTCCAGCTGTCGAATACGAAAACTGACCGCTGACTGCGTCAGATAGAGGGCTTCAGCTGCTCGCCCGAAGTGGCGTGTCCTGCTCACTTCAAGGAAAGTTTTTAGCAATTCCGTATCCACATCTTTCTCCACAAAATTATTTGTCGTTATGATTTAAATGTTTTGTTTTACACTCTGTCAAGCGTAACTAATACTCCGCGCCATAAATAGCTCGGCCAAAGAATTAGGAGCGTGTAGGATGGCGGAAAGCTTTACGACGACTAATCGTTTTTTCGACAATAAAAATTATCCACGCGGGTTCTCTCGTCACGGCGATTTCACCATCAAAGAGGCGCAATTGCTTGAGCGTCATGGTTATGCCTTTAACGAGCTGGATCTGGGTAAACGTGAGCCTGCGACTGAAGACGAAAAACAGTTTGTTGCTGTTTGTCGCGGTGAGCGTGAGCCGCAGTCTGAAGCAGAACGTGTATGGATCAAGTACATGGCACGCATCAAGCGTCCAAAGCGTTTCCATACGCTGTCTGGCGGTAAGCCGCAGATGGAAGGTGCTGAAGACTACACCGAGTCTGACGACTAAGTTGATGAGAAAAGGAGCTTCGGCTCCTTTTTTTATGCCAGTAATTTTTGCAGGTGCAGCAACAACCGATCTATGGCGCGATAGCTCAGCGCTTCCTGCAGATGGTGTCTTTCAATCTCTGGGTCTCCTTCCACATCGGCAATAGTGCGAGCCACTTTCAGCAGGCGCTGCCATGCACGGATCGAGAGCCCAAATCGCGTCAATGTCTCTTCAAGCCAGCAGGCATCCTCAGCCTTAAGATGGCAAAACTGCCGAATCTCAGCATTATCCAGACGCGCATTTAGCTTATGTTGACGAGCGTACTGTCGGGCCTGTGAGGTGATAACCCGTTCGCGAACCTTCGCTGTGCTCTCACCGCGTATCGTTGTCTGGCTGAGCAAACCAGGGGGCAGTAAGGGGATCTCCAGGGATAAATCAAAACGATCGAGGAAAGGGCCTGACAGCTTCCCCAGATAGCGCAGCGTCTGCTCAGGCGTGCAGCGATTATGATTTCCCTGATAATGGCCTGATGGGCTGGGGTTCATGGCAGCAACCAGCTGGAACTGTGCCGGGTAGCTTATTTTGGCGCGCGTGCGGGAGATATGGATCTCGCCAGATTCGATAGGTTCCCGCAGGGCATCCAGTACGCGGCGTTCAAACTCAGGCAGTTCATCAAGGAACAGGATGCCATTGTGTGCCAGCGAGATCTCTCCCGGCCCCGGAATGGAGCCCCCTCCGACCATGGCCGTCAGGGAGGCACTGTGATGGGGAGAGCGAAAAGGGCGTCGTCGCCACTGTTTTTGCAATGATGCAGAGCTCACCAGGCTAAATATCGCTGCGCTTTCAAGTGCCTCATGATTATTGAGTGGTGGCAATAACCCATTCAGCCTGCTCGCCAGCATGGTTTTCCCTGTTCCCGGCGGGCCAATCAGCAACAGGTTATGTCCTCCGGCTGCGGTGATCTCCAGTGCCCGCTTCCCCTGCTCCTGCCCGATAATATCGCTGAGGTCGTCCGGGGTTTCAGGCAGGATATCTCCGGTTTCCTCTGGCTCGGAGAGCGTATGTCGGCCTTCAAGGTGCGCGCAGACTTCCTGTAAATGCCCCGCGACCAGGCATCCTTTCTCGGCAATCAGGCTCACTTCTGAGGCATTTTCATTGGCTACAATAATTTGTCGACCGGCATGAATGGCTTCCAGCGCACCAGAGATGGCGCCAGGAACGCCTCTTAACGCGCCTGTAAGCGCCAGTTCGCCAATGAACTCGTACGAGCCTAGCCTCGCAGTGTTGATCTGCTCAGAGGCTGCGAGAAGCGCAATAGCGATAGGTAAATCGTATCGTCCGCCCTCCTTGGGCAGATCTGCGGGAGCAAGGTTGATCGTGATCTTCTTGGCGGGGAAGGTATAACCGCTATTGATAATTGCGCTGCGAACCCGATCTCTGGCTTCTTTGACCGTGGTTTCTGGCAAGCCGACAAGCGTTAGCCCAGGGAGCCCATTACTCAGATGAACCTCCACAGAAATAAGCGGTGCCTTTACTCCGATAGCCGCGCGCGTGTAAACAACTGACAGTGACATAAGCACCTCCTCAGTGAGTCACTATGTCAGTATTGATTTTGCCTGTTGAGCGTCAGTTGGCTGATTTACGACGCTCATTCCTGCTTTTTAGCGACATAGTGTAACTATTTCACTCATTCGGAAGCTATCTCGCAAAGAGAAGGACGGAACGTTGCAGAGCGCTAAAACACGCCAAAAAAATGAAAAATATTCACTATCTAATTTCCTTATATAAAACAAAGCTTTTCAGGAATATGATTTGCCTGCTAATCAAATCCGTCATAAATAAATCTTGTGTTTGGTTTGATAACTGTGATAACTCTTTAGGCATTCCTTCGAACAAGATGCACAAAGAACTGAAAATGACAGCCCTTCTACTAGTGATTAGCCTGGTCGTGATTAGCGTGGTGGTGATTATTATCCCACCGTGCGGGGCTGCACTTGGACGAGGAAAGGCTTAGAAATCAAGCCTTAACGAACTAAGACCCCCGCACCGAAAGGTCCGGGGGTTTTTTTATGACTAAAAAACTTAAACGAGGAGCAGAGAATGACAAATAGCACAAAATTCTGTTTCTCCCGATTTATGACGGGGAACTAACTATGAATGGGGCACAGTGGGTAGTACATGCGTTGCGCGCACAGGGAGTCGAAACCGTCTTTGGTTATCCGGGAGGCGCAATTATGCCGATTTACGATGCACTGTATGACGGCGGCGTGGAACACCTCTTGTGCCGACACGAGCAGGGCGCAGCCATGGCGGCCATTGGCTATGCACGTGCCACCGGTAAAACGGGCGTCTGCATGGCAACGTCTGGACCGGGCGCCACAAACCTGATCACCGGTCTGGCTGACGCGCTGCTCGATTCCGTTCCCGTGGTGGCGATCACCGGCCAGGTGGCCTCACCCTTCATCGGTACCGATGCCTTCCAGGAAGTCGATGTGCTCGGCTTGTCGCTGGCCTGCACCAAACACAGCTTCCTCGTGCAGTCCCTCGAAGAACTGCCAGGCGTGATGGCGGAAGCGTTCCGTATTGCCAGCTCTGGCCGTCCTGGCCCGGTTCTGGTGGATATCCCGAAAGATATTCAGGTCGCACTCGGCGAGCTGGAACCGCACTTCTCCACCGTTGAGAGTGACGATGCGTTCCCGCATGCGGCAGTCGAAGAGGCGCGTCGGATGCTGGCGCAGGCAGCCCAGCCGATGCTGTACGTCGGCGGCGGCGTCGGCATGGCACAGGCAGTTCCGGCCCTGCGCGAATTTATCGCGGTAACGCAAATGCCTGCCACCTGCACGCTGAAAGGGTTGGGCGCAGTGGATGCTGACTACCCATACTACCTGGGCATGCTGGGGATGCACGGCACCAAAGCGGCAAACCTGGCGGTGCAGGAGTGTGATTTGCTGATTGCCGTCGGTGCCCGTTTTGACGATCGCGTGACCGGCAAGCTGAATACCTTCGCGCCAAACGCCAAAGTTATCCATATGGATATCGACCCGGCGGAAATGAACAAGCTGCGTCAGGCGCATGTTGCGCTGCAGGGCGATCTCAACACGCTGCTGCCGGCGTTACAGCAGCCTTTGAATATCGGCGAGTGGCGCCAGCACACGGCTGAAATGCGTGCCGAGCACGCCTGGCGTTACGACCATCCGGGTGAGGCCATCTATGCGCCGCTGCTGTTGAAGCAGTTGTCTGACCGTAAACCGGCAGACAGCGTAGTGACGACCGATGTCGGCCAGCACCAGATGTGGTCTGCGCAGCACATGACCTACACCCGCCCGGAAAACTTCATCACCTCCAGCGGATTAGGCACGATGGGCTTCGGCCTGCCTGCCGCGGTGGGTGCTCAGGTTGCCCGTCCAAACGATACGGTCATCTGTATCTCCGGTGACGGCTCCTTCATGATGAACGTTCAGGAGTTGGGCACCGTTAAGCGTAAACAATTGCCGCTGAAGATCGTGTTGCTCGATAACCAGCGTTTAGGGATGGTTCGCCAGTGGCAGCAGCTGTTCTTCGAGGAGCGCTACAGCGAAACCACCCTGACTGATAACCCCGATTTCCTCACTCTGGCCAGCGCCTTTGGCATTCCTGGACAGCACATCACCCGTAAAGACCAGGTTGAAGCGGCACTCGACACCATGCTGTCAAGCGAAGGGCCTTACCTGCTTCATGTCTCAATCGACGAGCTTGAGAACGTCTGGCCGTTGGTACCGCCAGGTGCCAGTAACTCACAAATGCTGGAGAAATTATCATGATGCAACATCAGGTCGCCGTTCAGGCTCGCTTCAATCCAGAGACATTAGAACGCGTTTTGCGCGTGGTCCGTCATCGTGGCTTTCAGATTTGCTCTATGAATATGGAGACGGCCACTGACGCCCAAAACATCAGTATCGAATTAACCGTTGCCAGCCCGCGCCCGGTCGACTTACTGTTTAGTCAGTTATCAAAGCTGGTGGATGTTGCCCATGTTGCCATCTGCCAGAGCACAACCACATCACAACAAATCCGCGCCTGAGCGTGACAGGAAGAGAAAATGACGACAAAAAAAGCTGATTACATTTGGTTCAATGGTGAGATGGTTCGTTGGGAGGACGCGAAGGTCCACGTGATGTCCCATGCGCTGCACTACGGTACGTCTGTGTTTGAAGGCATCCGTTGCTACGACTCTCACAAAGGGCCAGTGGTGTTCCGTCATCGTGAACATATGCAGCGTCTGCATGACTCAGCCAAAATTTATCGTTTCCCGGTTTCTCAGAGCGTTGATGAGCTGATGGAAGCCTGCCGCGAGGTGATTCGTAAGAACAACCTGACCAGCGCCTATATTCGTCCGCTGGTCTTCGTGGGTGACGTGGGCATGGGCGTAAACCCGCCAGCCGGTTACACCACTGACGTGATCATTGCTGCGTTCCCGTGGGGGGCGTACCTGGGTGCAGAAGCGCTGGAGCAAGGGATCGACGCAATGGTCTCGTCCTGGAACCGCGTGGCGCCTAATACCATCCCAACTGCGGCCAAGGCGGGCGGTAACTACCTCTCCTCACTGTTGGTCGGCAGCGAAGCGCGCCGCCACGGCTACCAGGAAGGCATCGCGCTGGATGTGAACGGTTATATCTCTGAAGGTGCAGGTGAGAACCTGTTTGAAGTGAAAGACGGTATCCTGTTCACCCCGCCGTTTACCTCTTCAGCCCTGCCGGGTATTACCCGTGACGCCATCATTAAGCTGGCGAAAGATCTGGGTATCGAAGTGCGTGAACAGGTTCTGTCTCGCGAATCCCTGTATCTGGCCGATGAAGTCTTTATGTCCGGTACGGCGGCTGAGATCACGCCGGTTCGCAGTGTAGACGGTATTCAGGTGGGCGCAGGCCGCTGTGGCCCGGTTACCAAACGTATTCAGCAAGCCTTCTTCGGCCTCTTCACCGGCGAAACAGAAGATAAATACGGCTGGTTGGATCAGGTTAATCAATAAGCATAAATATGGGACGGCACGCACCGTCCCATTTAATAGTCAGACGGGAGTAAATAAAGCATGCCTAAGTATCGTTCCGCCACCACCACCCACGGCCGTAACATGGCGGGTGCCCGCGCACTGTGGCGCGCCACTGGGATGACCGACGCTGATTTCGGTAAACCTATCATCGCCGTGGTGAACTCCTTCACCCAGTTTGTGCCGGGCCATGTGCACCTGCGCGATCTCGGCAAACTGGTTGCTGAGCAAATTGAAGCTGCGGGCGGTGTGGCGAAAGAATTCAACACCATTGCGGTGGATGACGGTATCGCAATGGGGCACGGGGGCATGCTCTATTCACTGCCGTCGCGCGAGCTGATTGCCGACTCGGTGGAATACATGGTTAACGCTCACTGTGCGGATGCCATGGTCTGTATCTCCAACTGCGACAAAATCACCCCAGGGATGCTGATGGCTTCCCTGCGTCTGAACATTCCGGTGATTTTCGTCTCCGGTGGTCCTATGGAAGCGGGCAAGACCAAGCTTTCTGACAAAATCATCAAGCTCGACCTGGTCGATGCGATGATCCAGGGCGCGGATCCAAAAGTGTCTGACGAGCAGAGCAACCAGGTGGAACGCTCCGCGTGCCCAACCTGCGGCTCCTGTTCCGGGATGTTCACCGCCAACTCCATGAACTGTCTGACCGAGGCGCTGGGCCTCTCTCAGCCGGGCAACGGTTCGCTGCTGGCGACGCACGCTGACCGTAAAGCGCTGTTCCTCAACGCCGGTAAGCGCATTGTTGAACTGACCAAACGTTACTACGAGCAGGACGATGCCAGCGCGCTGCCGCGCAACATCGCCAGCAAGGCGGCGTTCGAAAATGCCATGACGCTGGATATCGCCATGGGCGGTTCTACTAACACCGTTTTGCACCTGCTGGCTGCGGCGCAGGAAGCGGAAATCGACTTCACCATGAGCGATATCGATAAGCTGTCCCGCAAAGTGCCGCAACTGTGTAAAGTCGCGCCAAGCACCCAGAAATACCACATGGAAGACGTACACCGTGCGGGTGGCGTCATCGGTATTCTTGGCGAGCTGGATCGCGCCGGGCTGCTGAACCGCGATGTGAAGAACGTTCTCGGTCTGACGTTGCCGCAGACGCTGGATAAATATGACGTGATGCTGACTCAGGATGAGGCGGTGAAAAACATGTTCCGCGCGGGTCCGGCCGGTATTCGTACCACGCAGGCCTTCTCTCAGGATTGTCGCTGGGACACCCTGGATGATGACCGCGCCGAAGGCTGCATCCGTTCGCTGGAGCACGCCTACAGTAAAGACGGCGGTCTGGCCGTGCTGTACGGCAACTTTGCGGAAAACGGCTGCATCGTAAAAACCGCGGGCGTGGATGACAGCATCCTGAAATTCACCGGCCCGGCCAAAGTGTACGAAAGCCAGGACGAGGCGGTAGACGCCATCCTGGGCGGCAAAGTTGTGGAAGGCGACGTGGTGGTCATCCGTTACGAAGGGCCGAAAGGCGGTCCAGGCATGCAGGAGATGCTCTACCCAACCACCTTCCTGAAATCGATGGGCCTCGGTAAAGCCTGTGCGTTGATCACCGACGGACGTTTCTCGGGCGGTACGTCCGGTCTCTCCATCGGCCACGTATCACCGGAAGCAGCGAGTGGCGGCAACATTGCGATCATCGAAGACGGTGACCTGATTGAAATCGACATTCCGAATCGCGGGATCCAGCTCAAGCTGAGCGATCAGGAGATCGCGGCTCGTCGTGAAGCACAGGAAGCGCGCGGCGATAAAGCCTGGACGCCGAAGGACCGCCAGCGTGAAGTCTCCTTCGCCCTGCGCGCTTACGCGAGCCTTGCGACCAGTGCAGACAAAGGCGCGGTACGCGATAAATCGAAACTTGGGGGCTAATGATGGCCGAGTCACAACCCTTATCCGCCGCCCCTGAGGGGGCGGAATATCTCCGGGCAGTGCTACGCGCGCCGGTCTATGAAGCAGTGCAGGTCACCCCGCTGCAGAAAATGGAAAAACTCTCTTCGCGCCTCGACAACGTGATTCTGGTGAAGCGCGAAGACCGTCAGCCGGTGCACAGCTTCAAGCTGCGCGGGGCCTACGCGATGATGGCCGGGTTGACCGACGAGCAAAAAGCACGCGGCGTGATTACCGCGTCGGCGGGCAACCACGCGCAGGGTGTGGCGTTCTCGTCTGCCCGTTTGGGGTTGAAAGCGCTGATCGTGATGCCGGTTGCCACGGCAGATATCAAAGTGGATGCGGTGCGTGGCTTCGGCGGCGAAGTGCTGCTCCACGGCGCTAACTTTGACGAAGCAAAAGCCAAAGCGATCGAGCTGGCGCAGCAGCAGGGCTTTACCTGGGTACCGCCGTTCGACCATCCGATGGTGATTGCAGGACAAGGTACCCTGGCGCTGGAACTGCTGCAGCAGGATGCCCATCTTGACCGCGTTTTTGTTCCGGTGGGCGGCGGTGGCTTAGCCGCAGGCGTGGCGGTGCTGATCAAACAGCTGATGCCGCAGATCAAAGTGATTGCCGTGGAAGCGGAAGATTCAGCCTGCCTGAAGGCCGCGCTGGATGCGGGTCATCCGGTCGATCTTCCGCGCGTTGGGCTATTTGCCGAAGGCGTGGCGGTGAAACGTATTGGCGACGAAACCTTCCGTCTGTGCCAGGAGTATCTTGACGACATCGTCACCGTCGACAGCGATGCGATCTGTGCGGCGATGAAAGATCTCTTCGAGGATGTGCGTGCGGTGGCGGAACCGTCCGGCGCGCTGGCATTGGCTGGAATGAAAAAATACATCGCCCAGCACAACATTCGCGGCGAGCGCCTGGCGCACGTGCTCTCGGGCGCTAACGTCAACTTCCATGGTCTGCGTTACGTTTCTGAACGCTGCGAGCTGGGTGAGCAGCGTGAGGCCCTGCTGGCGGTGACCATTCCGGAAGAGAAGGGCAGCTTCCTGAAGTTCTGTCAGCTGCTTGGCGGCCGTTCGGTAACGGAGTTCAACTACCGTTTTGCCGATGCGAAAGACGCCTGTATTTTTGTCGGCGTGCGTTTAAGCCGCGGTCTGGAAGAGCGCAAAGAGATCCTCCACCTGCTGCACGAAGGCGGCTACAGCGTGGTCGATCTCTCTGACGATGAGATGGCGAAGCTGCACGTGCGTTATATGGTCGGTGGTCGTCCGTCGAAGCCGCTTAAAGAACGTCTTTACAGCTTTGAATTCCCGGAATCCCCGGGCGCGTTGCTGAAGTTCCTGCATACGCTGGGCACGCACTGGAACATCTCGCTGTTCCACTACCGCAGCCACGGCACCGACTATGGCCGCGTGCTGGCCGCGTTTGAACTGGCCGAGCACGAGCCGGATTTCGAAACGCGTCTGAACGAGCTGGGCTATGAGTGCCATGATGAAACGCACAACCCGGCGTTCCGCTTCTTCCTCGCGGGCTAAGGGGAGGTCTGCGTATAGGTCGGGTAAGCGTAGCGCCACCCGACTTTAATGGTTCGGCAATATCTTCCAGAACGCATCAATAAGCGGCTCATGCAGCCGCTTTTTTTGTGCACACACGCCAAGCTCGAACGGCGTCTTTTCGTCGCTGCGCTCCAGAATCATCACGCGATTGCGCACCGGTTCCGGGCTGTTTTCCAGCACCACTTCCGGCAGCAGCGCCACGCCGCAGCCAAGCGCCACCATCGAGACCATCGCCTCGTGTCCGCCCACCGTCGCGTAAATCGACGGATTACTGATTTTCTGACGACGGAACCAGAGTTCGATACGGCGTCGCACCGGACCCTGATCGGCCATGATAAACGGCACCGATGACCAGTCCGGCTTTTCCACCGACACCTGATTACGCACCGGGCAGGGTAGCGCCGGGGCGATCAGCACCACCGCCAGATTCTCCAGCATAGAGAACGCCACCGCGCCCGGCAGGGTTTCGGGCTTCCCGGCAATGGCCAGATCGGCTTCGCCTGTGACGACTTTTTCCATGGCATCGGCGGCATCGCCGGTGGTGAGCTTAATTTCAACCGAGGGATGCTCCGCGCGGAAGCGGTCAAGGATAGGAGGAAGATGGCTATAGGCGGCCGTTACGGAACAGAAAATGTGTAGCTCGCCGGATAAAGACGGCCCTTTCTGATCGATGGCGTGTCGTAGCTGCTGATACTGCAGCAACGTCTGCTGAGCAAAGACCCGCAGCTCTTCGCCCGCTTCCGTGAGGGTAACGGTGCGATTATCCCGCACAAACAGCGGCTGGCCGAGGTCCTCTTCAAGGCGCTGGATCTGGCGCGAAAGCGTGGACGGGCTGACGTGCATGGCCCGGGCGCTACGGCCAAAATGGCGGCTTTCCGCCAGATGCAGGAACATTTTCAGATCGCGTAAATCCACGGATTCCACTCCCCCTTTTTACATTGCAGATATTGCAACGTGACGTTGTGAATATATCAATTTCCGCAATAAATTTCCTGTTGTAATGTGGGTACATTCTCGCTGAAACGCGAACCGAACAATAAGACACACAACATCACGAGGTATCACCCATGGCTAACTACTTTAATACACTGAACTTGCGCCAGCAGCTGGCGCAGCTGGGCAAATGCCGCTTCATGGCGCGCGATGAATTTGCTGATGGCGCGAGCTACCTTCAGGGTAAAAAAGTGGTCATCGTCGGTTGTGGCGCGCAGGGTCTGAACCAGGGCCTGAACATGCGTGACTCCGGGCTGGATATCTCTTACGCCCTGCGCAAAGAAGCAATTGCTGAAAAACGCGCTTCCTGGCGTAAAGCGACCGAAAACGGCTTCAAAGTGGGTACCTACGAAGAGCTGATCCCGCAGGCGGATCTGGTTGTTAACCTGACGCCAGACAAACAGCACTCTGATGTTGTGCGCTCCGTTCAGCCGCTGATGAAAGACGGCGCGGCGCTGGGTTACTCTCATGGCTTCAACATCGTTGAAGTGGGCGAGCAGATCCGTAAAGACATCACCGTAGTGATGGTGGCTCCGAAGTGTCCGGGTACAGAAGTCCGTGAAGAGTACAAGCGTGGCTTCGGCGTGCCGACGCTGATCGCGGTTCACCCGGAAAACGATCCGAAAGGCGAAGGGATGGCGATCGCTAAAGCATGGGCAGCGGCTACCGGTGGCCACCGTGCGGGCGTTCTGGAATCTTCCTTCGTGGCTGAAGTGAAATCTGACCTGATGGGCGAGCAGACCATTCTGTGCGGCATGCTGCAGGCCGGTTCACTGCTGTGCTTCGATAAGCTGGTGGAAGAGGGTACCGACCCGGCATACGCAGAAAAACTGATTCAGTTCGGCTGGGAAACCATCACCGAAGCGCTGAAGCAGGGCGGTATCACGCTGATGATGGATCGTCTGTCCAACCCGGCGAAACTGCGTGCTTTCGCGCTGTCCGAACAACTGAAAACCATTATGGCGCCGTTGTTCCAGAAACATATGGATGACATCATCTCCGGCGAGTTCTCTTCCGGCATGATGGCTGACTGGGCGAATGATGATAAGAAACTGCTGACCTGGCGTGAAGAGACCGGTAAGACCGCGTTCGAAACTGCGCCACAGTATGAAGGTAAAATCGGCGAGCAAGAGTACTTCGACAAAGGCGTACTGATGATCGCGATGGTAAAAGCAGGTGTTGAGCTGGCGTTCGAAACCATGGTGGATTCCGGCATCATCGAAGAGTCTGCGTACTACGAATCTCTGCACGAGCTGCCGCTGATCGCGAACACCATCGCCCGTAAGCGTCTGTACGAAATGAACGTGGTTATCTCTGATACCGCTGAGTACGGCAACTACCTGTTCTCTTATGCATGCGTACCGCTGCTGAAAGAGTTCATGACTACCCTGCAGTCGGGCGATCTGGGCAAAGCCATTGCGGAAGGTGCGGTAGACAACGCGCAACTGCGCGATGTGAACGAAGCGATTCGCAGCCACCAGATCGAGAAAGTAGGTCACAAACTGCGTGGCTACATGACCGATATGAAACGTATCGCGGTAGCGGGTTAACAACCTTGTCGGGTGACGCTTCGCTTACCCGACCTACAAAACGCTAAGACGTAGGCCGGGTAAGGCGCAGCCGCCACCCGGCTTTTTATTTGCGATAGAGGACCTTGATCACGTGGTAGCCGAACTGCGTGTGCAGCGGGCCAGTCGGCTCCAGTACCGGGCAGGAGAAGACCACTTTGTCGAACGCCGGAACCATCTGACCCTGACGGAATTCCCCTAAGTCACCGCCGCGTTTGCCTGACGGGCAAATGGAGTGCTTCTTCGCCAGCTTGCCGAAGTCGGCGCCGTTTTTGAGCTGCTCCAGAAGATCCAGAGCCAGTTTCTCTTCTTTAACAAGGATATGCAGTGCTGCTGCTGTTTTTGCCATGATCGTGCCTTGAGTGGTATGGATTAGGCTCGCTATACTACCACGCTGTTATTCTCCCCTCCTGACTTTCATTGAGTGATCATTTATGCGTTTAAACCCCGGACAACAACAAGCTGTCGAATTTGTCACCGGACCGTGTCTGGTGCTGGCGGGGGCTGGCTCCGGCAAAACGCGTGTGATCACGAACAAAATCGCCCACCTGATCCGCGGCTGCGGCTATCAGGCCCGGCATATCGCTGCGGTGACCTTTACCAACAAAGCGGCGCGCGAAATGAAAGAGCGTGTCGGCCAGACGCTGGGGCGTAAAGAGGCGCGAGGCCTGATGATCTCCACGTTCCACACGCTGGGGCTGGATATCATCAAACGTGAATACGCGGCGCTGGGGATGAAGTCTAACTTCTCGCTCTTCGACGACACCGATCAGGTGGCATTGCTTAAAGAGCTTACCGAGGGGCTGATCGAAGATGACAAAGTGCTGTTGCAGCAGCTGATCTCGACGATCTCCAACTGGAAAAACGATCTGATGACCCCCGCTCAGGCGGCGGCAAGCGCCAAAGGTGAGCGGGATCGCATCTTCGCTCACTGCTACGGTCTGTACGATGCACATATGAAAGCGTGTAACGTGCTGGATTTTGACGATCTGATCCTGCTGCCCACGCTGCTGTTGCAGCGTAATGAAGAGGTGCGTGAACGCTGGCAGAACAAAATACGCTATCTGCTGGTGGATGAATACCAGGACACCAACACCAGCCAGTATGAGCTGGTGAAGCTGCTGGTGGGACAGCGCGCGCGTTTCACCGTGGTAGGCGATGATGACCAGTCTATCTACTCCTGGCGCGGTGCGCGCCCACAAAACCTGGTGCTGCTGAGCAAAGATTTTCCGGCGCTGCAGGTGATCAAGCTGGAACAGAACTACCGCTCATCCGGGCGCATCCTGAAAGCGGCAAATATCCTGATTGCCAATAACCCGCACGTCTTCGAAAAACGCCTTTTCTCGGAACTTGGCTATGGCACGGAGCTCAAAGTGCTCAGTGCCAATAATGAAGAGCATGAAGCGGAGCGCGTGACGGGCGAGCTGATTGCGCACCACTTCGTCAATAAAACGGAATATAAAGATTACGCGATCCTCTATCGCGGCAACCACCAGTCGCGCGTCTTTGAAAAGATGCTGATGCAGAACCGCATCCCCTACAAAATTTCCGGCGGAACCTCCTTCTTCTCGCGCCCTGAAATCAAAGATCTGCTGGCCTATCTTCGTGTACTCACCAACCCGGATGACGACAGCGCCTTTCTGCGTATCGTGAACACGCCGAAACGTGAAATCGGCCCGGCGACGCTGCAAAAGCTCGGTGAATGGGCGATGACGCGCAACAAAAGCCTGTTCACCGCCAGCTTCGATATGGGGCTGAGCCAGACGTTAACCGGGCGCGGTTATGATTCCTTAACCCGCTTTACCCACTGGCTTGGCGAAGTCCAGCGTCTGGCGGAGCGCGAACCGGTTGCTGCCGTTCGCGATCTGATCCACGGCATCGACTATGAGTCCTGGCTGTATGAAACCTCTGCCAGCCCGAAGGCGGCAGAGATGCGGATGAAAAACGTTAACCAGCTATTCAGCTGGATGACGGAAATGCTGGAAGGCTCAGAAATCGACGAGCCGATGACCCTGACCCAGGTCGTTACCCGCTTTACGCTACGCGACATGATGGAGCGCGGAGAGAGCGAAGAGGAAGCCGATCAGGTTCAACTGATGACGCTGCATGCGTCTAAAGGGCTGGAGTTTCCGTATGTCTACCTGGTCGGCATGGAAGAGGGCTTACTGCCGCACCAGAGCAGCATTGATGAAGATAACGTCGATGAAGAGCGTCGTCTGGCCTATGTGGGCATTACCCGCGCGCAGAAAGAATTAACATTTACGCTGTGTAAAGAGCGCCGTCAGTATGGGGAACTGGTTCGCCCTGAGCCGAGCCGTTTCCTGCTGGAGTTGCCGCAGGATGACCTGATCTGGGAGCAGGAGCGCAAGGTGATTACCGCTGAAGAACGGATGCACAAAGGTCAGGCTAACGTCGCGAACATTCGCGCCATGCTGGCAAAAGCCAAAGAGAAGGGATAAAAACTTGCAGGCCGGGTCAGGCGAAGCCGCCGCCCGGCAATGCACAGCGTGTTACTTCACTTCAAGCGCCCAGTGGACATAGCTCTGCCACTGGCACTCTTGCTCAATCATCTCTGCCCCAAGCGGGTGATTATCAATCCAGTTTTCCGGCAGCGTCAGAGACAGCCTTTCGTCATCCGCCACCAGATGAATATTGGGCAGCAAATCATCGCGACGTCGGCTGGCAAACAGAATTGCCAGACGCAGCAGGCGGCACAGATGCTCGGCCACGCGTGGCGGCACAGCGTTTTGCTGATGTAACGAGGAGAGGTCAACGGCGTTGGTCTGGTTCAACAGTAACGTTGCCAGCAGCTTCTTTTGTGCCGGCGTGTAGCCCGGCAGATCGAGATTACGCACCAGCCAGGCTGCGTGCAGCGGCGCCTGCTTATACTCGACGCTCAGCCCAATTTCATGCAGCGCGCAGGCACTTAGCAGCAGATCGCGGCTCAACGGGTCAATATCCCAGCTATTTTTTACCTGATCGGCAAACAGTGATGCCAGCTGACCTACCCGTTGCGCTTGATCGGTATCGACAATAAAGCGACGCTGTACGTTACGCAGGGTTCGGGTGCGGATGTCCTGATCAACCGAAAGATGCAGCATTCCGTAGACCAGCCCTTCACGCAGCGCACCACCGGCCAGCGTCATACACTGGATGTTCAGCTCGGTAAAAATGGCGATCAAAATGGCCAGGCCGCTCGGGAAGACCAGCGCGCGTTCCAGCGTCAGGCCTTCTATTTCCAGCTCTTCCAGGCGACCACATTGAATCGCGCGCTGTTTTAACTGCTGGAGCTTGGTAAGCGTGATCCGCTCGTCCATCCCCTGGGCCATCATGATTTCCTGCAACGCCTGCACGGTACCTGACGCACCCACGCAGACTTTCCAGCCGTGATAGCGCAGTTCGTCCATTACCGGACGTAACACCTCGCGGGCGGCATTTTCCGCTTCGTCGAAGTTCTCTTTACCGAGATTTCGATCGGCAAAGTAGCGCTCAAGCCAGGTCACACAGCCCATCGACAGGCTGAACAGCGAGGTCGCCTGCGCGCCCGTGCCGGTGACGAGCTCGGTGCTGGCACCCCCGATATCGACGACCAGACGGCGATCGTCGCCGCCCGTCGTGTGCGCAACACCCTGATAGATCAGACGTGCTTCTTCTTCACCGCTGATAACCTGAACCGGGCACCCGAGAATTTCCTGCGCTTTGGCAATAAAATCCACGGCATTGACTGCCAGGCGCAGCGTCGCGGTGGCGACAACGGTAATTTGCGAATGGGGAATATCCTGCAGGCGTTCGGCAAAGAGACGCAGACACTGCCAGCCACGTTCCATGGCTTCGGGGGAGAGATAATTATCGCTGCTCAGGCCCGCCGCGAGGCGGACCTTGCGCTTAATGCGCGTCAGCGTTTGTATGCTTCCCGCCACCTCGCGCACAACCAGCATATGAAAACTATTCGAACCGAGATCAATTGCCGCATAAAGCGAGGTGGAGCTGAGCATATTTTCTTAACCTGAACGACGACGATTACGCGGTGCGCCAGAACGACGCGGGCCATTGCCGGAGCGGGCGCGGGTAAGGCGCTTAGGCGGCGGCAGTTCGCTTAACAGCGCATCCGGATTGTATTTACTCTGTGGAATAGAGTGACCAATGTAGGCCTCAATCGCCGGGAGATTCAGCGCATATTCTTCACACGCAAGGCTAATGGAGTGACCGCTTGCGCCTGCACGACCGGTACGACCAATGCGGTGTACGTAGTCTTCGCAGTCATCCGGCAGGTCATAGTTGAAGACGTGCGTGACGGCGGGAATGTGCAGACCACGCGCGGCCACGTCGGTTGCGACCAGAATATCGAGATCGCCACGGGTAAATTCGTCGAGAATACGCAGGCGTTTTTTCTGTGCCACATCGCCGGTCAGCAGACCCACACGGTGACCATCCGCAGCCAGATGGCCCCAGATATCTTCACAGCGGTGTTTGGTGTTCGCGAAGATAATGGCGCGATCTGGCCACTCTTCTTCGATCAGCGTTTGCAGCAGGCGCATTTTCTCTTCATTGGAAGGATAGAAGAGCTCTTCTTTAATGCGGTGACCTGTTTTCTGCTCCGGCTCCACTTCCACATATTCGGCGTTGTTCATCTGCTCGAACGCCAGCTCGCGTACGCGATAAGAAAGGGTAGCGGAGAACAGCATGTTCAGACGCTGGTTCGCCGGAGGCATGCGACGGAACAGCCAGCGGATGTCTTTGATGAAGCCCAGATCGTACATACGGTCGGCTTCATCCAGCACCACAACCTGGATTGCGCCGAGGTTAATGTGATTCTGTTTTGCATAATCGATAAGACGGCCAGTGGTACCGATCAGGATATCCACGCCGCTTTCCAGTACTTTCAGCTGCTTATCGTAGCCATCGCCGCCGTAAGCCAGGCCAATCTTCAGGCCGGTCGCCTGCGTCAGAGGTTCAGCGTCTGCGTGGATCTGTACCGCCAGTTCTCGCGTCGGAGCCATGATAAGCGCGCGCGGCTGGTTAACTTTGCGGTCTGCAATCGCTGGATGAGAAAGTAAATAATGAAACGTTGACGTTAAAAACGCCATCGTTTTGCCAGTACCGGTTTGCGCCTGCCCTGCTACGTCACGACCGGCCAGCGTCAGCGGCAGGGCGAGAGCCTGAATGGGCGTGCAGTTATGAAAGCCTTTATTTTCAAGGGCTTCAATCACTTTTGGGTGCAGGGCGAAGTCGGAAAACTTCTGTTCTGTTAAATGTGTTTTGCTCATAGTGTGGTAGAATATCAGCTTACTATTGCTTTACGAAAGCGTATCCGGTGAAATAAAGTCAACCTTTAGTTGGTTAATGCGACATCAACACGTCGTTGATGAAGGCGAAACCAACGCACCAGGCTTATTCCTGTGGAGTTATATATGAGCGATAAAATTATTCACCTGACTGACGACAGTTTTGACACGGACGTACTTAAGGCTGACGGGCTGACCCTCGTCGATTTCTGGGCTGAATGGTGTGGTCCTTGCAAAATGATCGCCCCGATTCTGGATGAGATCGCTGACGAATATCAGGGCAAACTGACCGTTGCCAAGCTGAACATCGACCAGAACCCGGGTACCGCGCCAAAATACGGCATCCGTGGCATCCCGACCCTGCTGTTGTTTAAAAACGGCGAAGTGGCGGCGACCAAAGTGGGCGCACTGTCCAAAGGTCAACTGAAAGAGTTCCTCGACGCTAACCTGGCGTAAGGTTTCTCCGCTGCGCGTCCAGAGGCCAAAATGATGTGCAACTCTGGACGCCCGGCTTAAGTCGTGCTAAGTTAGCTATGACTTCGTTTTAAACATATCTTGTTGTTTGAATCTTGTTTTACCCGAAACTTCCCGTTGTTAACTTAAACAGTGCGTGAAGTGGCTAAATTCCGGGCTTGTCACTCAATCCGTCTTGTCGTTTCAGATCTGCGTTCTTTCCCTGTGACCAGACAGCGAACAGACATGAGTTGATGGCCGCTAAACAGGCATGGATGACCCTGCCATACCATTCACAACATTAAGTTCGAGAATCACCCCGAGTTTAAGAACCCACACCATTATGAATCTTACCGAATTAAAGAATACGCCGGTTTCTGAGCTGATCACTCTCGGCGAAAATATGGGACTGGAAAACCAGGCTCGTATGCGCAAGCAGGACATCATTTTCGCCATCCTGAAGCAGCACGCTAAGAGTGGCGAAGATATCTTTGGCGACGGTGTGCTGGAGATATTGCAAGACGGATTTGGTTTCCTCCGCTCTGCAGACAGTTCCTACCTCGCCGGCCCTGACGACATCTACGTATCCCCCAGCCAAATCCGCCGTTTCAACCTCCGCACTGGTGACACCATTTCAGGTAAGATTCGTCCTCCAAAAGAGGGTGAACGCTACTTTGCGCTGTTGAAAGTTAACGAAGTTAACTACGACAAACCGGAAAACTCGCGTAACAAGATCCTCTTCGAGAACTTAACGCCGCTGCATGCGAACTCTCGTCTGCGTATGGAGCGTGGTAACGGTTCTACCGAAGACTTAACCGCGCGCGTGCTGGATCTGGCTTCGCCAATTGGTCGTGGTCAACGTGGTCTGATTGTGGCACCGCCAAAAGCGGGTAAAACCATGCTGCTGCAGAACATCGCGCAGAGCATTGCCTACAACCACCCTGACTGCGTGCTGATGGTACTGCTGATTGACGAACGTCCGGAAGAAGTGACCGAGATGCAGCGTCTGGTGAAAGGTGAAGTTGTGGCGTCGACCTTTGACGAGCCAGCATCCCGTCACGTTCAGGTTGCGGAAATGGTTATTGAGAAGGCGAAACGCCTGGTTGAGCACAAGAAAGACGTTATCATTCTGCTCGACTCCATCACCCGTCTGGCGCGTGCCTACAACACCGTGGTTCCGGCTTCCGGTAAAGTACTGACCGGTGGTGTAGATGCCAACGCCCTGCATCGTCCGAAGCGCTTCTTCGGTGCTGCACGTAATGTGGAAGAGGGCGGTAGCCTGACCATCATCGCGACGGCTCTTATCGATACCGGCTCCAAAATGGACGAAGTGATCTACGAAGAGTTTAAAGGGACAGGTAACATGGAACTGCACCTCTCTCGTAAGATTGCAGAAAAACGTGTCTTCCCGGCTATCGACTACAACCGTTCCGGTACCCGTAAGGAAGAGCTGCTCACCACTCAGGAAGAGCTGCAGAAAATGTGGATCCTGCGCAAAATTATCCACCCAATGGGTGAAATCGACGCCATGGAATTCCTCATTAACAAACTGGCGATGACCAAAACCAACGACGATTTCTTCGACATGATGAAGCGCTCGTAACGCAAATAAAGCCAGTGAACGCCACGTTTTTACGTGGCGTTTTTCTTTTATGGACTATACGCTATTACCACACACTCCCAATTTTGACCGGTCGGTGCGACAATTAAGACTATTGGCACAGTAAAAACATTAATTGTCTGAATAATAAACAAATGGGGTTGTTAGAGGTTTGCTTTATGCCTTCAGGCTTTGCGCCTTCATGGTTATACTTCCGCGACTAACATTTGTTGAGAACATCCATTGTGGACCTACTTGATACGTTTACTGAACTAACCAGTATTTTTTTATTCACCACCTGCTTTCTGTTTTTTGCACGTAAGGTGGCGAAATATCTGGGGTTAGTGGATAAACCCAACTTCCGGAAGCGCCATCAGGGGATGATCCCTCTTGTAGGGGGAATCTCTGTTTTTGCTGGCCTTTGCTTCACCTTCACCATTGCTGACTACTATGTTCCGCATGTTAAGTTGTACCTGATGTGTGCGACGGTGTTGGTTTTGGTTGGGGCGCTCGACGATCGTTACGACATCAGTGTCAAAATTCGCGCTATCGTTCAGGCCGCGGTCGGCATTGCTATGATGGTGTTCGCAAAGCTTCATCTAAGCAGCCTCGGCTATATTTTTGGGTCGTGGGAGATGTTACTGGGCCCGTTTGGCTATTTCCTGACACTATTTGCTGTATGGGTTGCAATAAACGCATTCAACATGGTGGACGGCATAGATGGCTTGCTCGGTGGATTGTCCTGCGTCTCATTTGCTGCTATCGGTTTCATTTTATGGTTTGACGGTCAATACAGCCTGGCCATGTGGTGTTTTGCCATGATCGCGGCCATCCTTCCTTATATCTTATTAAATCTGGGAGCGTTAGGCCGCCGATATAAAGTGTTTATGGGTGATGCCGGTAGCACTCTGATCGGCTTTACAATCATCTGGATCTTGCTGGAAACCACACAAGGTAAAGTCCATCCCATTAGCCCGGTAACCGCGTTATGGATCATTGCCATCCCATTGATGGATATGGTTGCGATTATGTATCGCCGATTGCGTAAAGGGATGAGTCCGTTCTCCGCTGACCGCCAGCATATTCATCATTTAATCATGCGAGCCGGGTTCACTTCCCGTCAGGCATTTGTGCTTATTACACTGGCTGCTGCTATTCTGGCGGGAATTGGTGTGGCAGCTGAATACGCACAGTTTGTACCTGAGTGGGTTATGTTGGTACTGTTCTTGCTAGCGTTTTCTCTGTATGGCTATTGCATTAAACGCGCATGGAAAGTCGCTCGTTTCATTAAGCGTGTAAAACGCAGGATGCGTCGAAATAGTGGTAATAATCCAACTTTAACTAAATAAACTGGGATTGTGATGACTCAACCGTTGGTGGGAGCAAAATCAGAGATGACCGAGAATGAGCTGGATATACGTGGCTTGTTTCGCACTTTATGGGCCGGAAAACTGTGGATTGCAGGCATTGCACTGGGCTTCGCATTAGTTGCACTCGCGTATACCTTTTTTGCAAAACAGGAATGGAGTGCAACGGCGATAACTGACAAACCCACTGTTAACATGTTGGGGGGATACTATTCCCAGCAGCAGTTCCTGCGCAACCTGGATATCAAGGCAAATCTGGCGACGCCCGATCAGGCTTCCGTCATGGATGAGGCGTATAAAGAGTTTGTCATGCAACTGGCCTCCTGGGACACGCGTCGTGATTTCTGGAGCCAGACGGATTATTACAAGCAACGCATGGTGGGCAACAGCAAAGCCGATGCCGCGCTGCTGGATGACCTGATTAACAACATTCAGTTTATGCCGGGCGATGCGCTGCGTAATGTTAATGACAGCGTCAAACTGATTGCAGAGACGGCGCCGGATGCCAATAACCTGTTGCGCCAGTATGTCGCTTTTGCCAGCCAGCGCGCCGCAAGTCATCTTAATGAAGAACTAAAAGGCGCCTGGGCGGCCCGTACCATCCAGATGAAAGCGCAGGTAAAACGTCAGGAAGAGGTGGCTAAAGCCATATTCTCCCGCCGTGTTCATAACATTGAACAGGCACTCAAAATTGCGGAACAGCACAATATTTCTCGCAGCGAAACGGACGTTCCGGCGGATGAACTGCCTGATTCTGAAATGTTCCTGCTTGGTCGTCCGATGCTGCAGGCTCGTCTGGAAAACCTGCAGGCCGTTGGCCCTGATTTTGACCTCGACTACGATCAAAACCGCGCCATGCTCAACACCCTGAATGTAGGTCCAACGCTGGACCCGCGTTTTCAGACCTATCGTTATTTGCGAACGCCTGAAGAACCTGTAAAACGCGATAGCCCACGTCGTGCATTCCTGATGATCATGTGGGGGATTGTAGGCGCACTGACGGGCGCTGGCGTGGCGTTAACACGTCGTCGCACAAATTAAGAACGCCATTGACGATGAAGGCCACGGCCTTCATCGCCTAATCGAAGAGAATCGATGTGAAAGTACTTACCGTATTTGGTACCAGGCCGGAGGCCATCAAGATGGCGCCTCTGGTGCATGCGCTGGCCAGCGATCCTGATATTGAAGCGAAAGTGTGCGTTACGGCGCAACACCGGGAGATGCTCGATCAGGTTTTAACGCTCTTTTCCATCGTCCCGGACTACGATCTGAATATTATGAAGCCGGGGCAGGGATTAACGGAGATTACCTGCCGTATCTTGCAAGAGCTTAAGCCCATTCTGGAATCCTTTAAGCCGGATGTTGTGTTGGTGCATGGCGACACCACCACTACTGTGGCGGCCAGCATGGCTGCGTTTTATCAACGTATTCCTGTCGGCCACGTTGAAGCGGGCCTACGCACCGGCAATCTTTACTCGCCGTGGCCGGAAGAAGCCAACCGCACGCTTACCGGGCATCTGGCGATGTACCACTTTGCACCCACCGAAAATTCGCGCCAGAACTTGCTGTGTGAAAATATCGCCGACAATAAAATCTTTGTGACCGGCAATACGGTTATTGATGCCCTGATTTGGGTGCGTGACCGTGTGCTGGCTAACAATGAACTTCAGGCAGAACTCGCTGCGCGTTACCCGTTCCTGAACAACGGCAAAAAAACCATTCTGGTGACCGGCCACCGTCGTGAAAGCTTTGGCCGGGGTTTCGAGCAAATCTGTCATGCGTTGGCTGAAATCGCCGCGCAAAACGAAGATGTGCAGATTGTCTATCCGGTGCATCTCAACCCTAACGTCAGCGAGCCGGTCAACCGCATTCTGGGACATGTTGAAAATGTCCTTCTGATTGAGCCGCAGGACTACATGCCGTTTGTCTGGCTTATGAATCATGCCTGGCTGATCCTCACTGATTCAGGCGGTATTCAGGAAGAAGCACCTTCACTCGGCAAGCCGGTGCTGGTAATGCGTGAAACCACCGAGCGCCCGGAGGCGGTAAAAGCGGGCACGGTGCGTCTGGTCGGCACGGATAAGCAGCGTATCGTCGATGAAGTGACACACCTGCTGCACGACGAAGAAGCGTATCAGGCGATGAGCCGGGCCCATAACCCGTACGGTGATGGGCTGGCTTGTGGCCGTATTTTGCATGCACTTAAACACAATCGGGTATCGCTATGAGTTTTACTACCATCTCTGTCATTGGTCTTGGCTATATTGGCTTGCCTACTGCGGCAGCATTTGCCTCTCGTCAAAAACAGGTTGTAGGCGTGGACATCAATGCGCGCGCGGTGGAAACCATTAACCGTGGCGAAATCCATATTGTGGAGCCCGATCTCGACCGCGTGGTCAAAGAGGCCGTTGATGGGGGATACCTGCGCGCCAGTACCACGCCGGTTGAAGCCGATGCTTATCTCATTGCTGTGCCGACGCCATTCAAAGGCGACCATGAACCCGACATGGTCTACGTCGAGGCCGCTGCGAAATCTATTGCACCTGTGCTCAAGAAAGGGGCGCTGGTGATCCTGGAGTCCACTTCTCCGGTTGGCGCAACCGAGCAGATGGCACAGTGGCTGGCAGAAGCCCGGCCGGATTTAAGCTTCCCGCAGCAGGCGGGAGAGCAGGCCGATATCAATATTGCCTACTGTCCGGAGCGCGTGCTGCCGGGGCAGGTGATGGTCGAACTGATTAAAAACGACCGCGTGATTGGCGGGATGACGCCTGTTTGTTCCGCTCGTGCCAGCGCGCTGTACAAGATTTTCCTCGAAGGCGAATGCGTGGTGACGAACTCCCGTACCGCAGAAATGTGCAAACTGACGGAAAACAGCTTCCGCGACGTGAACATCGCTTTTGCCAACGAACTGTCGCTCATTTGTGCCGATCAGGGGATTAACGTCTGGGAATTAATCAGCCTGGCGAATCGTCATCCGCGCGTTAACATTCTGCAGCCAGGCCCGGGCGTGGGCGGTCACTGTATCGCCGTCGATCCATGGTTTATCGTGGCGCAAAACCCCGATCAGGCACGCCTGATCCGCACCGCGCGCGAAGTTAACGACAGCAAGCCACACTGGGTTCTCAACCAGGTTAAAACCACGGTGGCAGATTGTCTGGCTGAGAGTGGCAAACGGGCCAGCGAACTGAAAATTGCCTGTTTTGGCCTGGCATTCAAACCTAACATCGACGATCTGCGCGAAAGCCCGGCGATGGAAATTGCTGAGATGATTGCCCAATGGCACACGGGCGAAACGCTGGTAGTCGAGCCGAATATTCATGAACTGCCGGCAAAACTGGCGGGGAACTGCACGCTTACCGCGCTGGATGACGCGCTGGCCACGGCGGACGTACTGGTGCTGCTGGTGGATCATAAAGAGTTTAAAGCGACCCCCGCTGATGCCGTACAGCAGCGTTACATTGTTGATACCAAAGGTGTCTGGCGTTGAGCAACCTGAACGGGACGCTTGAGTCCCTTGAGTGGGAGAGCCATTTTTTTGGCCTGCCTTCAGCCATTCTGCGTTTGCGCGAAACTGCACCGGCACTGACTGACGCCGACTTTCGCGTCTGGCAGCGGGTACAGGCGAAGATCCCGGCGGACCGCGCCGACCTGCTTGATGCGCTTCAGCAACACGGTTTTCAGCTGGTGGAAGGCGAAGTGGATCTTGCCATTACGCTAACCCGGCATGAGGCGCCAGGCGCGGAAGTTGCCGCTGAGCAGGATATCCCGGTGCTGCGCGAAATGGCAGCGCAGGCGTTTGCCCGCAGCCGCTTTCGTGCCCCCTGGTATGCACCTGAGGACAGCGGACGTTTCTATGCCCAGTGGATTGAGAATGCGGTAAAAGGGACGTTCGATCATGTTTGTCTGGTGTTCCGCGCGGCGGACGGCCAGATCCAGGGTTTTGTTTCGCTTCGCAAGCTCAACGAGCGCGAGGCGCGTATCGGCTTATTAGCTGGCCGGGGTATGGGCGAGAAACTCATGCAGGCGGCGCTACACTGGGCGCAGCAGCAACAGGTCTCGACGCTGCGGGTGGCAACCCAGATGGGCAACACCGCTGCGCTTAAACGTTATATTGCGAGTGGTGCCAACATCGACGCCACCGCCTACTGGTTATACAGGTGACAAGATGATTCCATTTAACGCACCACCCGTCGTGGGAACCGAACTCGACTATATGCAGTCTGCTATGGGCAGCGGCAAACTCTGCGGTGATGGTGGGTTTACCCGTCGCTGCCAGCAGTGGATGGAACAGCGTTTTCACAGCGCTAAAGTGCTGCTGACCCCTTCCTGTACGGCGTCGCTGGAAATGGCTGCGCTGCTGCTCGATATTCAGCCCGGTGATGAAGTGATTATGCCGAGCTACACCTTCGTCTCCACGGCAAACGCGTTTGTGTTACGCGGGGCGAAAATCGTCTTTGTGGATATTCGTCCGGACACCATGAATATCGATGAAACGCTGATTGAAGCGGCGATCACTGATAAAACGCGGGCGATTGTTCCGGTCCATTACGCGGGCGTGGCCTGTGAAATGGACACCATTATGGCGATCGCGAAAAAGCATAACCTGTTTGTGGTGGAAGATGCCGCTCAGGGCGTGATGTCCACTTACAAAGGACGCGCGCTCGGCACCATCGGCCATATCGGCTGCTTTAGCTTCCACGAAACCAAAAACTACACCGCAGGTGGTGAAGGCGGCGCGACGCTGATTAACGACCGCGCGCTGGTTGAGCGTGCGGAAGTGATCCGCGAAAAAGGCACCAACCGCAGCCAGTTCTTCCGTGGCCAGGTTGATAAGTATACCTGGCGCGATATTGGCTCAAGCTATCTGATGGCGGATCTGCAGGCGGCGTATCTGTGGGCACAGCTGGAGGCGGCAGAGCGCATTAACCTGCAGCGTTTGTCCCTGTGGCAGACCTATTACGACGCGCTGGCACCGCTGGCAAAAGCCGGGCGTATTGCGCTGCCGACCATTCCGGCAGACTGCGTCCACAATGCCCATATGTTCTACATCAAACTGCGCGATAACGACGATCGCAGCAAGCTGATTGCCTGGCTGAAAGAGGCTGAGATTATGGCGGTATTCCACTACATTCCGCTGCACTCCAGCCCGGCCGGTGAAGCGTTCGGGACATTCGCGGGTGAAGACCGCTATACCACGAAAGAAAGTGAGCGTTTGCTTCGCTTGCCACTGTTCTACAACCTCGCGCCGGTTAACCAGCGTACGGTGATTAATACCCTTCTGAGCTATTTCGGCTGATATGTCTCTGGCAAAAGCATCGGTGTGGACCGCCGCGTCCACGCTTGTCAAAATTGGCGCCGGGCTGCTGGTCGTCAAGCTGCTGGCCGTCTCATTCGGCCCTTCTGGGGTGGGTCTGGCGGGCAATTTCCGCCAGCTTGTCACCGTCCTTGGGGTATTGGCCGGCGCCGGGATCTTCAACGGCGTTACGAAATACGTTGCACAGCATCAGGATGACGCAGCGCAGCTGCGCAAAGTCGTCGGCACATCGTCGGCGATGGTGTTAGGTTTCTCTACTCTGCTGGCCGCGGTGTTTCTGCTGGCGGCGGCCCCCATTAGTCAGGGGCTGTTTGGACACACGCATTATGAAGGGCTGGTGCGTCTGGTCGCTCTGGTTCAGATGGGGATCGCGTGGGCTAACCTGCTACTGGCGCTGATGAAAGGATTTCGTGATGCAGCCGGGAACGCGCTTGCGCTGATCCTGGGCAGCGTTATAGGTGTTATCGCCTATTACTTCTGCTATCGCCTGGGCGGGTATGAAGGCGCGCTGCTGGGTCTGGCGCTGGTACCTGCGTTAGTGGTCGTTCCGGCGGCGTTTATGCTCATGCGTCGTGGCGTTATCCCCTTAAGCTACCTGAAACCGCAGTGGGACAAGGGGCTGGCGGGTCAACTGGGTAAATTTACCCTGATGGCGCTTATTACCTCCGTAACGCTGCCGGTGGCTTACGTAATGATGCGAAACCTGCTGGCGGCGCATTACAGCTGGGATGAGGTGGGAATTTGGCAGGGCGTAAGCAGCATTTCTGACGCCTACCTCCAATTTATAACGGCTTCCTTTAGCGTCTGGTTGCTGCCAACCTTATCGCGTCTGAGCTCCCGACAGGATATTACCCGCGAGATTACCCGCTCGCTGCGTTTTGTACTTCCCGCCGTGGCGGCGGCCAGTTTTACCGTGTGGTTATTGCGCGATGTCGCCATCTGGCTGCTCTTTTCGGCGAAATTCATCGCCATGCGCGATCTGTTTGCCTGGCAGCTGGTGGGGGATGTACTGAAAGTAGGCGCTTACGTATTCGGGTATCTGGTGATTGCGAAAGCCTCGCTGCGTTTGTATATCCTGGCAGAGATAAGCCAGTTTACGCTCCTGACGGCGTTCTCACACTGGCTGATCCCGGCACACGGTGCACTGGGGGCGGCTCAGGCCTATATGGCAACCTATATCGTTTATTTCGCTGCCTGTTGCGGCGTATTTTTACTTTGGCGTAAACGCGCATGACTGCACTGATTCACATACTGGGATCGGATATCCCACACCATAACCAGACCGTTTTGCGGTTCTTCAACGATGAGCTGGCCCCGGACAATCCCGATGCACGCGAGTTTATGGTTGCAGGCCAGGACAGGGGGCTTAGCGAGATGTGTCCGGCGCTGACGCTTACCTTCTGGCCGGATAAAGCCGCCCTGGCGAAGGCAGTTGTCGCGAAAGCGAAAGCGGATCGTGAGCAGCGCTTCTTCTTCCATGGGCAATTTAATACCGGTCTGTGGCTGGCTCTCCTGAGCGGCGGGATTAAACCTTCCCAGTGCAGCTGGCATATCTGGGGAGCCGATCTCTATGAAGTCTCCCGCGGCTGGAAGTTCCGACTCTTCTACCCGCTACGGCGTATGGCGCAGGGGCGGGTTGGCTGTGTTTTCGCCACCCGTGGCGATCTCAATTACTTCGCGAAACAGCACCCCAACGTTCGCGGTGAGCTGCTCTATTTCCCGACACGCATGAACCCGGCGCTGAATAACATGGCAAACGATACGCCGCGTGAGGGTAAGCTGACGATCCTGGTGGGTAACTCTGGCGATCGCAGCAATGAGCATATTGCTGCGCTGAAGGCGGTACATCAGCAGTTTGGTGACACGGTGAATGTCGTTGTGCCGATGGGCTATCCGGCCAATAATGATGCTTACATCAATGACGTTCGCCAGCAGGCCTTGGGATTGTTTAGCCCGGAGAATGTGAACATCCTGCGCGATAAGCTGGGATTTGATGAATATCTGGCGCTGCTTCGCCAGTGCGATCTAGGCTATTTCATCTTTGCCCGCCAGCAGGGAATTGGCACGCTGTGCCTGCTGATTCAGGCAGGCGTTCCCTGTGTGCTTAATCGCGATAATCCGTTCTGGCAGGATATGGCTGAACAACACATTCCGGTGCTGTTCACCACGGATACCCTGAACGTGGAGGTGGTACGCGAAGCTCAGCGTCAACTGGCGCTGGTGGATAAAAGTACCATCGATTTCTTTAGCCCGAACTATCTTACGCCGTGGCATCGTGCGCTGCGTATCGCTTCAGGAGACAACGCATGAGCCAGTTGCAATTCAGCGGCTTGTTAGTGGTATGGCTTCTGAGCACGCTATTTATCGCCACTCTGACCTGGTTTGAGTTCCGCCGCGTGCGTTTTAACTTTAACGTCTTCTTCTCGTTACTGTTTCTTCTGACCTTCTTCTTCGGTTTTCCGCTGACCAGTATTCTGGTTTTCCGTTTTGACGTGAGCGTCGCGCCGCCGGAAATCCTGCTCCAGGCACTCTTGTCGGCGACCTGCTTCTATGCGGTGTACTACGTCACCTATAAAACGCGTCTGCGTGCGGTGAAAGCGAGTGCGCCGCGTCGTCCGCTGTTCACCATGAACCGGGTAGAGACCCATCTGACGTGGGTAATGCTGATGACCATCGCGCTGGTCAGCGTGGGGATCTTCTTCATGCATAACGGCTTTTTGCTGTTTAAGCTGCACTCCTACAGCCAGATTTTTTCTGCCGAAGTTTCGGGCGTGGCGCTTAAGCGCTTCTTCTATTTCTTCATCCCGGCAATGCTGGTGATCTTTTTCCTGCGCCAGGACAGTAAGGCCTGGCTCTTCTTCCTGGTGAGCACGGTCGCCTTTGGTTTCCTGACCTACATGATTGTGGGTGGGACGCGCGCCAACATTATTATCGCCTTTGCGATCTTCCTGTTTATCGGCATCATTCGCGGGTGGATCTCCCTGTGGATGCTGGCGGCAGCGGGCGTGTTTGGCATTGTGGGGATGTTCTGGCTGGCTCTTAAGCGCTATGGACTGAACGTGGCCGGTGACGAAGCGTTTTACACCTTCCTGTATCTCACGCGCGACACCTTCTCGCCGTGGGAAAACCTCGCTTTACTGCTGCAAAACTACGACAAGATCGATTTCCAGGGGTTGGCGCCCATTGTGCGTGACTTCTATGTGTTTATCCCGTCGTGGCTGTGGCCTGACCGCCCGGGTGCCGTGCTCAACACAGCGAACTACTTCACTTGGGAAGTGCTGAACAACCATTCAGGTCTGGCCATTTCCCCTACGCTGATTGGTTCGCTGGTGGTAATGGGCGGAAGCTGGTTTATTCTGCCGGGCGCGGTTGTGGTAGGGCTGATTATCAAATGGTTTGACTGGCTCTATGTGCTCGGCAACGAAGAGACTAACCGCTACAAGGCCGCCATTTTGCACAGTTTCTGCTTTGGTGCCATTTTCAATATGATCGTTCTGGCGCGCGAGGGGCTGGATTCCTTCGTCTCGCGCGTGGTTTTCTTTATGGTCGTTTTCGGCGTCTGCCTGCTGCTGGCCAAACTGCTGTACTGGCTGTTTGACAGTGCAGGGCTTGTGCATAAGCGCGAGCCACAGGGCAGCAGAACGCTGTCGCAAGTCTGAGTAAGGATAGTCATGACCGACACAACCTCTGCACCGCGCTACGCGCTGCGTGGCCTGCAGCTTATTGGCTGGCGCGATATGCAACACGCGCTGGATTTTCTCTTTGCGGGTGGCCAGATGAAATCCGGTACGCTGGTCGCCATCAATGCGGAGAAAATGCTGGCGGTAGAAGATAACGCTGAAGTCAGAAGTCTGATCGAGGCCGCCGAGTTTAAATACGCGGACGGTATCAGCGTGGTACGCTCGATCCGCAAAAAGTTTCCTGGTGCTAATGTTTCACGCGTCGCGGGGGCCGATCTCTGGGAACAGCTGATGGCACGTGCAGGGGCAGAAGGCACGCCCGTATTTCTTATTGGCGGTAAGCCTGAGGTCCTGGCACAGACCGAGCAGAAGCTGCGGCGTCAGTGGAATGTTAATATTGTGGGTAGTCAGGACGGCTATTTTAAACCAGAGGATCGGCAGGCGCTTTTTGACCGCGTGCGCGACAGCGGGGCGAAAATTGTCACCGTGGCGATGGGCTCACCGCGCCAGGAAATCCTGATGCGTGATTGCCGTCTGGTTTGCCCGGATGCCCTCTATATGGGCGTCGGCGGGACCTATGACGTCTTCACTGGCCATGTAAAACGTGCGCCGAAGGTATGGCAAAACCTGGGACTGGAGTGGCTGTACCGCCTGCTGTCGCAACCAACACGTATTAAACGCCAGCTCCGTCTGCTGCGTTATCTCGCCTGGCACTACACCGGGAAAATGTAATCAAAATGTAGCGCGATATGCTGTTCGCGCTGCAACTCCCCTGCAAAACTGCTGCGAAACTGTGCAATGCATTTATTTTTTTAATGCATTGTTTGCCATTTTGCAGAATTTAAGAAACCATTCGCTCCGTATTTTAGTACCCCTAAAAAACAATACCTGGTATTAAGCCGGGAAACAGCAAACACAACCGAGGATCTATGGCAGAGAAAAAACCGGAGCTACAGCGTGGGCTGGAAGCTCGTCATATTGAACTGATAGCGCTGGGCGGCACTATTGGTGTGGGCCTGTTTATGGGCTCTGCAAGCACGCTCAAATGGGCCGGGCCATCCGTTCTGCTGGCGTATATTATTGCTGGCCTGTTCGTTTTCTTCATCATGCGTTCGATGGGCGAAATGCTTTTCCTGGAGCCAGTGACCGGCTCTTTCGCCGTCTATGCGCACCGCTACATGAGCCCGTTCTTCGGCTACCTGACGGCCTGGTCATACTGGTTTATGTGGATGGCGGTGGGTATCTCGGAGATTACCGCAATCGGGGTGTATGTGCAGTTCTGGTTCCCGGATATGGTCCAGTGGATACCGGCGCTGATTGCTGTGGGGCTGGTGGCAATGGCAAACCTGGCAGCCGTTCGCCTTTATGGTGAAATCGAGTTTTGGTTTGCGATGATTAAAGTCACCACCATCATCGTGATGATTGTGGTTGGACTCGGCGTCATTTTCTTCGGCTTTGGCAACGGTGGTCACGCGATTGGCTTCGGTAACCTGACCGGGCACGGTGGCTTCTTCGCTGGTGGCTGGAAAGGCTTCCTGACGGCGCTGTGTATCGTTGTCGCGTCCTATCAGGGCGTTGAGCTTATCGGTATTACAGCCGGTGAAGCGAAGAACCCGCAGGTCACGCTGCGTAGTGCGGTGGGTAAGGTGCTGTGGCGTATCCTGATTTTCTATGTGGGGGCGATCTTCGTTATCGTGACCATCTTCCCGTGGAATGAGATCGGCACGACAGGCAGCCCGTTTGTCTTAACATTCGCGAAGATTGGTATTACGGCGGCAGCAGGTATTATCAACTTTGTCGTCCTGACGGCGGCGTTGTCTGGCTGTAACAGCGGAATGTACAGCTGTGGTCGTATGCTCTATGCGCTTTCGAAGAACAATCAATTGCCTGCGGCAATGAGTAAAGTGTCCCGCGCGGGTGTGCCTGTTGCGGGTGTGGCGGTGTCGATTGCCATCCTGCTGATTGGCTCATGCCTGAACTACATTATTCCAAACCCGCAGCGCGTATTTGTTTATGTCTACAGCGCCAGCGTGCTGCCGGGGATGGTGCCGTGGTTCGTTATTCTGATTAGCCAGCTGCGTTTCCGCCATGCGCATAAACAGGCGATTGCCAGCCATCCGTTCCGCTCGATTCTGTTCCCGTATGCGAACTATTTGACGATGGCGTTCCTGATTTGCGTATTAATCGGGATGTACTTTAATGATGATACCCGCATGTCGCTGTTTGTCGGGATGATCTTCCTGGCGGCAGTCACTGCAGCCTATAAGCTATTTGGGCTGGGGCGCCGCGTCACCACGCAGAAAGTGGAGGAATAAGCGGCAAAATGTGCAAACCATAACCAAACGCGCATTTTTTTCAAAAAAGCACTAGACAGCGGGGTCGGAGGTACGTAATATCCAGCCCCGCAACGGCGCTAAGCGCCCGTAGCTCAGCTGGATAGAGCGCTGCCCTCCGGAGGCAGAGGTCTCAGGTTCGAATCCTGTCGGGCGCGCCATTTTAGTCCCGGCGCTAGAGCTGCGGTGGTCTGAGAAGTAGTCAGTACCGCGTGAAAGAATACAGTGGTGGCTATAGCTCAGTTGGTAGAGCCCTGGATTGTGATTCCAGTTGTCGTGGGTTCGAATCCCATTAGCCACCCCATTATTGAAGAGTTGTGAATTGCGAAGGTGGCGGAATTGGTAGACGCGCTAGCTTCAGGTGTTAGTGTTCTTACGGACGTGGGGGTTCAAGTCCCCCCCCTCGCACCACGACTTTAATGAATTGAACTAAAAATTCAAAAAGCAGTACATCGGCGAGTAGCGCAGCTTGGTAGCGCAACTGGTTTGGGACCAGTGGGTCGGAGGTTCGAATCCTCTCTCGCCGACCAATTTTGAACCCCGCTTCGGCGGGGTTTTTTGTTTTCTGCGGCTTTTCACCTCTGTATCCATTCCCCGACATACGCGTTTCCTGTTGTCGCGAACCAGCGACACTTAATTAGTTGAAAACTAAACTAATATTTCATAAGTGTCTTAACCGTCTCTTTCTGACGACACTTCTGCGCTTTTATCGATATCTTATGGTGCGTCAGACGGGTCTTTGCAGCAGAAATTCCTTTTATCTTAAAATGTTGCGCGATGTAAAATTTGTTCGTGTAACGTTGGCATGTAACGTGCAATAATATACGTGTAGATGCTCATTCCATCTCTTATGTTCGCCTTCGTGCCTCATAAACTCAGGAATGATGCAGAGCCATTTACGGTGCTTATCGTCCACTGACAGATGTCGCTTCGGCCTCATCAGACACCATGGGCATAACGTTGAGTGAAGCACCAAATATGTTGTCTTACAGACCTGTTTTAACGCCTGCTTTTAAAGCAGGCGTTTTTTTATGCCTAAAAAAGGAGGCCGTTTGGCCTCCTTGATAATTACTGCTGCGTTCCGTTGTTCTGTAGCGTTAGCAGAAGCCCGTCGCGCCGCATGGCGGCAGCTTCTTCCGGTTTATGCTGCTTGTCAAGCGTATCGGCAAGCCACGCGTAGTCAAACGCGTCCGGGCGCTGTTTTAACGCCGCACGGAAGGCGAGGCTCGCCTCCTGCCATTCACCGTGTTTCATCAGCGACTGGCCCAGCGTGCTCCAGAGCAGCGGACGATCGCCAACGGTTTTGATCTGTTGACGCAGCACTTTTTCGATTTGCTCAGGGTTGTTGGTTTTCAGACGCGGGATCACCATGACCAGACGATCGTCGTACTGGCGCTTCAGACCGTCGAGGAGGATCTCCTGAGCCGTGTCATGATCGTCACATTCAATCAGGTGTTCCGCCATTGCCACCTGCAGAGGAACCTGCTGACGCGTTTTGCGGCTCTGATTCTTCCACCAGGTTTTCAGACCATCGCTGCCCAGATCGGCACGCGCCTGATCCATCAAACCAATCCACGCCATGCGCTGGAGTTCGTCACGATGTTCATCATCACCCACGTCGGCTTTCGCCATCGAAGGAATAATGTCCAGCAGTGAACCCCAGGCACCGGTACGGATATAGGCCTGCTCGGCAAGGCGCAGCACTTCAGGGTGGCGAGGAGTGATTTCCAGCAGACGGTCAACGCCGTGGCGCGCCGCATGGTTTTCATTACGTGCCAGCTGCAGGCGAACGCGAGTGATCTCAACCGGGATCTGGTTGTCGGACGCCATCTCCGATGCGCGCTCCAGATGCTGATTTGCACGGGCCTCGTCACCACGCTGTTGAGCTGCTTCAGCAGCCAACAGATAGTTCACGACGGGTTGTTCGGCGTGATCGGCGTTTTTGGACATCAGCTTTTCCACCTGCTGATAGTCGCCCTCGGCGAGCTTAATCAGCGCCTGCTCGGTCTGCTTACGGGCGCGACGGCGCTTGCGGCCAACGAACCAGCCACGGGTATGGGCACCGGTGCGGAAAATACGGCGCAGGATCCACTCCAGCGCCAGCAGCACCACAACGCCCAGGATCAGAATGATCACCAGACCCGTTACGCTGGTTTCGATGTTGTAATTGTCGGTCTGGATCAACACGTAACCCTGGTGACCGGCAAGCATCGGCCCAAGGACGATCCCGGCGATCAGCAGGATAAAGAGTAAGAGTACTTTAAGCATCGTTACTCTCCTTGTGGGGCGCTTTCAGGCGCGGGCGCAGCGGCTGGTGCAGGTTCACCCGTCTGCTCAGCCGGAACGCCCGGCTGAGCCAGCAGGTTACGTACGCGCGTTTGCATCAGCTTTTCCAGAATCGGCTGGCTGGCCAGTTTATCCGGCACGTTCATGGTGATGTTCTGCTGACTCAGTTTGTCTATGTCATCGAGGAACGCCGTGGTGGTGGCATCATCGGTATCGTAGTAAGCACGTACCCATGTGGAGACGTTATCCAGCGCCTGTTTGTAGGTCTCTTCCTGATGACGTGGCACGGCCTGGGCCGCGACCAGCAGACGGGAACGAATGTTCTCACGCAGGTAGATATCCTGGTTCGGCGCTAACAGCGGCACGGCGGTTTCATCACGGCGACGAATGGTGATGAAGCTGTCCATAAAGTTCTGCCAGCTTTTTTGCAGGTTTACACGCCACTCGCTCAGGGAGCTGGACAGCTCGGTGCCGTCGGAATCCATGGGAGAATCGTCGTCGTTGTTATCTGCCAGTTGCAGGTTATCAATCTGGTTCGAGAGCTGATTTACCTTGAGGATGATGCCGTCATAATCCACCTGAGAAACGGCGGAGAGGCTGGCGATGTCTTCGGTAATGGCGCGACGTGCGGTGATGAGGCTTGGATCGTTCATGTCCGCCAGACTCGCATCTGCGCTTTTCAGCAGAGCGCCGGCGGTGGTGACATCCTGATCGCTCCAGAGCTTACGCCCGGCCAGTTTCACCAGAAAATCAGCCTGAGAAAGCAGCCAGGTTTTGGCATCGGTACCGGAAATGGTGGCCACTTTTTGCTGTACTTCGTCCAGCTGTTTGGTTAGCTCTTCCTGTTTGCTGTTCGCATCGGCAAGCGCGGCAGCCTGCTGTTTGATGACGCCTTCCAGCTCGGTTTTTTGTGTCTCCTGCGCTTTTTGCAGCGCAGCGAGCTGATTAACCAGCGCGTCGCTGGTTGCCGTCTGATTGGTGCTTTGCTGTTTCACCAGGCCGTAGAGGCTGACGCCTGCTGCCAGCGCAATGGCGATGGCAATCGCGCTCAGCGCAAGGCTGGTCTTGTTGCTGCCGTTTTTCTTCTCAACGGTTTTCTCAGTCGTTTCTGACTGTGGCGTCATGTCCACAGTCTCCCTGGTCTCTTCAACCACGGCGGAGGATTTGTCGTGTTCCGTCATTATGGCATCCCATTATGAGAGTTATTGTAATGCGCGCAGCAGCGCATCGTTGTCGGCGTTATCAGCGATCCGAATATCTTGCCAGCCCAGTTCCCGGGCGAGGTTCGCCAGACGCTCACTGACGACCAAAAGCCGACAGTGGAGTAACCAGTTTTCACGATACCAAAGCGGCACCAGCGACCAGAGTTGCTGCAGCATTTCGCCGCTGGTCACCACCAGCGTTGTAATGCCGCGCGTATGCCAGCGCATCGCCTCTTGTGCACCATCGTAATGTTTTGCACAGCGTTGATAACATTCGCAAAACGTGACGTCAGCTCCGCGTTCACGCAGCGTTTCGCCTAACAGTTCGCGTCCGCCGTTACCGCGTAAAATCAGCGCACGTTTTCCGATTAGGGTTTGTAATTCAGGTAATTGTAGCAAGACTTCGCTGGTTTCCCGATCTAACGGGTAACGTACGTCTGCTCCACTTACGGTATGCAGCGCCAGGGCGGTGGAACGGCCAATCGCGAAATAGCGTGGCGCGGTAGGCCAGTTCAGTCCCTGCTGTTGTAGCTGCGCATGGGCAAATTCCACGGCATGTTGCGACAAGGCAAACAGCAGGTCGCCTTCCTGAAGGGTATTCATATGGTCGGCGAGCGCGGACAGCTCCCGACCCGGGGAGAATTCAATAAGCGGAAAACTCCAGGCCACCTGCCCCAGTGCGCGCAGACGGCTCACTAACTGCTCTCCTGCGGGAGAAGGGCGGGTGACGAGAATACTCATGCAGGGGGCTCTCCATCGTAAACGTCAGCCAGAATCTCGCGGGCACCGTTATCCAGTAACTCTTCCGCCAGCGAAATGCCAAGCTGCTCAGCATCTTGCGGTTTACCGCGGCGCTCACCGCGTACCATCTGCGAACCGTCCGGCGCGCCAACCAGCGCACGCAGCCACAGTTCACCGTTAATTAATTCAGCATAGCTGCCAATCGGCACCTGGCACCCCCCTTCAAGGCGGGTATTCATCGCACGCTCGGCTTTGACGCGAATGGCCGTCTCGTCATGATTCAGCGGCGCAAGCAGTTCACGGGTACGCCTGTCATCCAGACGGCACTCAATACCTACAGCGCCCTGTCCCACGGCCGGCAAAGAGAGCTCTGGTGGCAATGCGACGCGAATGCGTGACTCCAGCCCCAGACGCTTAAGACCTGCTACCGCGAGGATAATGGCATCGTAATCGCCGTTATCCAGCTTGCCCAGACGCGTGCCAACGTTACCGCGCAGCGAGCGTATGATCAGATCCGGACGGCGTTCAGCCAACTGACACTGGCGGCGTAAACTGGACGTGCCAACCACGCTGCCTTTGGGCAACGCATCAAGCGAGTCAAACTGGTTAGAGACAAACGCATCGCGCGGATCCTCGCGCTCGCAAATGGTCACCAGCCCCAGCCCTTCCGGGAACTCGACGGGCACGTCTTTCATCGAATGCACGGCGATATCGGCGCGGTTCTCAAGCAATGCCAGTTCCAGTTCTTTGACAAACAAGCCTTTGCCGCCCACTTTCGCCAGCGGCGTATCAAGGATCACATCGCCGCGCGTGACCATGGGCACCAGCTCGACGCGCAAGCCGCTGTGGCAGGCTTCCAGGCGCTGCTTAACATAATGTGCCTGCCAGAGCGCAAGAGGGCTTTGGCGTGTGGCAATTCTCAAAACATTGTCTAACATGCTTGTTACCGTCATTATCAATCGCTAACCATCCTAACATTGTTGACTCTGGGATGGCAGTTTTACGGTGATGAAGAAGAGAGGGACAGGGCGGGAGTTCTCGTCAGCCACAGCCGTATTAAGGAATTTACACGTACAGAACGGTGCTACACTTTGTATGTAGCGCAACTTTCTTTACGGTCAATCGGCAAGGTGTTAAATTGATCACGTTTTAGACCATTTTTTCGTCGGTACCAGCATAATGATAAGGGCGAAAAAGGGTAACGGTTATCTTTTTGAAATACTGCGGGCTCGCTGATATTTTGGTTTTTGAATAGCTTGCGACACCCGGAAACATCAGGCGATACGTCTTGTACCTCTATATTGAGACTCTGAAACAGAGACTGGATGCCATCAATCAACTGCGTGTGGATCGCGCGCTTGCTGCCATGGGCCCTGCTTTCCAGCAGGTATACAGTCTGCTGCCGACATTATTGCACTATCACCATCCGCTGATGCCGGGTTACCTTGACGGTAACGTTCCCAAGGGCATTTGCCTTTTCACGCCTGATGAAACCCAACAGCATTATCTCAACGAACTTGAACTCTACCGTGGCATGCCGCCGCAGGAATCCCCGAAAGGTGAACTGCCTATCACCGGCGTTTACTCCATGGGGAGCACCTCTTCGGTAGGGCAAAGCTGTTCGTCTGACCTGGACATCTGGGTCTGCCATCAATCCTGGCTCGATAACGAAGAGCGTCAGTTGCTGCAGCGTAAATGTAGCCTGCTGGAAAGCTGGGCGGCATCGCTTGGCGTGGAAGTGAGCTTCTTCCTGATTGATGAAAACCGTTTCCGCCATAACGAAAGCGGCAGTCTGGGTGGTGAGGACTGCGGCTCCACGCAGCACATCTTATTGCTGGACGAATTTTACCGTACGGCAGTGCGTCTGGCCGGGAAGCGTATTCTGTGGAATATGGTCCCGTGCGAAGAAGAAGAGCATTACGATGATTACGTGATGTCGCTCTACGCGCAGGGCGTACTGACGCCAAACGAATGGCTGGATTTGGGCGGCCTGAGCTCCCTGTCAGCCGAAGAGTACTTTGGCGCGAGCCTCTGGCAGCTTTATAAGAGCATCGACTCACCGTACAAAGCGGTGCTGAAAACGCTGTTGCTCGAAGCCTATTCCTGGGAATACCCAACCCCACGCCTGCTGGCGAAAGATATCAAGCAGCGTCTGCACGACGGGGAGATTGTCTCCTTTGGGCTTGATGCCTACTGCATGATGCTGGAACGCGTTACCGAATACCTGAAAGCCATTGATGACACCACGCGTCTCGACCTGGTGCGTCGATGTTTCTATCTCAAAGTTTGTGAGAAATTGAGCCGCGAACGCGCCTGCGTGGGCTGGCGTCGTGAAGTGGTTTCTCAGCTCGTCAAAGAGTGGGGATGGGGCGAAGAGCGTCTCTCCATGCTCGACAATCGCGCCAACTGGAAAATCGATCAGGTGCGTGAAGCGCACAACGAACTGCTTGATGCGATGATGCAAAGCTACCGTAACCTGATCCGCTTTGCGCGCCGTAACAATCTCAGCGTGTCCGCCAGCCCGCAGGACATCGGGGTTTTGACCCGCAAACTGTATGCCGCGTTTGAAGCGCTGCCGGGCAAAGTCACTCTGGTTAACCCGCAAATTTCGCCCGATCTGTCAGAGCCAAACCTGACCTTTATCTATGTGCCGCCGGGCCGCGCGAACCGCACCGGGTGGTATCTGTATAACCGTGCCCCAAGCATGGATTCAATCATTAGCCATCAGCCGCTGGAGTATAACCGCTACCTGAACAAGCTGGTGGCCTGGGCCTGGTTTAACGGCCTGCTGACCTCGCGCACACGCCTGTTTATCAAAGGCAACGAGGTGGTCGATTTAGCCAAACTGCAGGAGATGGTGGCAGATGTCTCCCATCACTTCCCGCTGCGTCTGCCGGCACCCACGCCAAAAGCGCTCTACAGCCCGTGTGAAATTCGCCATCTGGCGATTATCGTCAACCTGGAATATGACCCGACGGCGGCCTTCCGCAATCAGGTCGTGCATTTTGACTTCCGCAAGCTGGACGTCTTCAGCTTTGGCGAGCAGCAAAATTGCCTGGTCGGCAGCGTGGATCTGCTGTACCGCAACTCGTGGAACGAAGTGCGTACGCTGCACTTCAACGGCGAGCAGGCGATGATCGAAGCGTTGAAAACCATTCTAGGTAAGATGCACCAGGATGCCGCGCCGCCGGACAGCGTGGAAGTGTTCTGCTACAGCCAGCACCTGCGTGGTTTGATTCGTACCCGCGTGCAGCAGTTAGTTTCAGAGTGTATTGAGCTGCGTCTTTCCAGTACCCGTCAGGAAACCGGTCGCTTTAAAGCGCTGCGTGTTTCAGGGCAAACCTGGGGTCTGTTCTTCGAACGCCTGAACGTGTCGGTGCAGAAGCTGGAGAACGCCATTGAGTTTTACGGCGCGATTTCGCACAACAAACTGCATGGTCTGTCGGTTCAGGTGGAGACCAACCACGTCAAGTTGCCGCAGGTGGTGGATGGATTTGCCAGTGAAGGGATTATCCAGTTCTTCTTTGAAGAGTCGGGAGACGATGCCGGTTTCAACATCTATATTCTTGATGAGACCAACCGCGCAGAGGTGTATCACCACTGCGAAGGCAGTAAAGAGGAGCTGGTGCGTGACGTTAGCCGCTTCTACTCCTCATCACACGACCGCTTCACCTACGGCTCCAGCTTCATCAACTTCAACCTGCCGCAGTTCTACCAGATTGTGAATGTCGATGGCCGTGCGCAGGTTATTCCGTTCCGTACTCAGGCCGTCACGCCTGCCGTGCCTGCGAATCAGGATACCGCACCGCTGTTGCAGCAGTATTTCTCGTGATGCTTTTCGCCGGGTGGCTACGGTCCGAGCCGTTGTAGGCCCGGTAAGGCGTAGCCGCCACCGGGCAACAACACTACCTGAAACTCACATCTTCACCTGCCTGCGCGGTTGCAGCCTGCTCCAGCAGATCCCAGAAGGTTTCGCCGCTACGGTCACAAACCCATTCATCCCCTTTCAGATCGAAATGGTAGCCACCCTGTCTGGCCGCCAGCCATACCTGGTGAAGCGGCTCCTGGCGGTTAATAATAATTTTGCTGCCGTTTTCGAAACTGAGGGTCAGGATACCGCCGTTGATTTCACAATCGATATCGCTGTCGCCTTCCCAGTCGTCCAGGCGCTCTTCAATGGTCATCCACAGGGTGTCGGCAAGGCGATGGAATTCACTGTCGTTCATGGTTTTGTTCCTGTTTTTCGTGATGCCGGCAGTATAACCCTAAATAATTCCCGTTGCAGGAAAGCGGCAAACTCTTGCTTTTGTGTCTTCTCCTGCGATGATAGAAACAGATTTGAACTTACGGGCAACTTTATAATGAAAAACGCTTTCCGAACGCTTGCCGTTCTCATCACGCTGTTTAGTCTGACTGGCTGTGGGCTGAAGGGGCCGCTGTACTTCCCGCCAGCGGATAAAACCGCGCCGCCGCCGACGAAACCTGTGAACAGCGGCATTGAGTCATCTACGCCAGACACTAACGATCGTGGCAACAACGGTGGCCCGACTCAGGTTAATCTCTGACGATCACGTTCTGTACCCGCGCAATGGAGCAAATGATGCAGTTCTCTAAAATGCATGGCCTTGGTAACGATTTTATGGTCGTCGACGCGGTAACGCAGAATGTCTTTTTCTCCCCGGAACTGATCCGCCGCCTGGCGGATCGACACCTGGGCGTGGGGTTCGATCAGCTGCTGGTGGTTGAACCGCCGTACGATCCCGACCTCGATTTCCACTACCGTATTTTCAATGCGGATGGCAGCGAGGTGAATCAATGCGGCAACGGCGCGCGCTGTTTTGCCCGCTTTGTCCGCCTGAAAGGGTTGACCAACAAACGCGATATCCGAGTCAGCACGGCGAATGGCCGCATGGTGCTCAGCGTTACCGATGACGAGCTGGTGCGCGTGAACATGGGCGAACCAAACTTCGAGCCTTCTGCGGTGCCGTTTCGCGCAAACAAAGCGGAAAAGACCTATATTATGCGTGCGGCCGAGCAGACAGTATTGTGTGGCGTCGTCTCGATGGGCAACCCACACTGTGTGATTCAGGTCGATAACGTGGAAACGGCCGCGGTTGAAACCCTGGGTCCGGTGCTGGAAAGCCATGAACGTTTCCCGGAACGGGCGAATATCGGTTTTATGCAGGTGGTGAAGCGTGAGCATATCCGTCTGCGCGTGTACGAGCGCGGCGCGGGCGAAACGCAGGCTTGCGGAAGCGGTGCCTGTGCTGCGGTGGCCGTCGGCATCTCTCAAGGGTTACTGGCCGAAGAGGTTCGCGTGGAGTTACCAGGCGGTCGTCTTGATATCGCCTGGAAAGGACCGGGTCATCCACTGTATATGACTGGCCCGGCGGCACATGTCTATGACGGGTTTATCCATCTATGAAACAACCAGGGGAAGAACTGCAGGAAACGGTGACGGAACTGGACGACAGGGCTGTTGTTGATTATCTGCTGCGCAATCCTGAGTTTTTTATTCGCAATGCACGCGTCGTCGAAGCGATGCGTGTGCCGCATCCGGTTCGCGGGACCGTGTCGCTGGTCGAATGGCACATGGCACGCTCGCGCAACCACATCAATCAGCTTGAAGAGAACATGACGCTGCTGATGGAGCAGGCCAACACGAACGAAAGCCTGTTCTATCGTCTTCTGCATCTGCAGGCGCGTCTGGCCTCGGCGCACAGCCTTGAAGAATTTCTCAGCCGCTTCCACCGCTGGGCGCGTGAACTGGGGCTGGCTGGTGCAACGATTCGTCTTTTCCCTGACCGCTGGCGCATTGGCGCGCCGTCCGGTTTTAACCATCTGGCGTTGAGTCGCCAGGCGTTTGAACCCCTGCGTATTCAGCGTCTGGGCCACGAACATCACTATCTTGGGCCGCTTAACGGGCCGGAACTGCTGGTGGTACTGCCGGAGGCGAAAGCGATAGGCTCGGTGGCGATGTCGATGATGGGGCGTGATGGCGATCTGGGGGTGATGTTATTTACCAGCCGCGACGCGCATCATTACGAGCAGGGACAAGGCACGCAGCTGCTGCAGGAGATCGCCCTGATGCTGCCTGAGCTGCTGGAGCGCTGGATTGAACGTGTATGACGGACGCCCTGCTCGCGACTGACGTCTCGCGCTTTCTGCGCTACCTGGGCGTTGAACGTCAGCTAAGCCCCATTACGCTGCTGAACTATCAGCGTCAGCTTGATGCCATCATGCAGATTGCCGATGAGATCGGCCTGAAAAGCTGGCAACAATGTGACGCTGCGACCGTCCGCGGATTTGTTGTGCGTAGCCGTAAAAAAAACCTAAGCCCGGCGAGTCTGGCGCTCAGGCTTTCTGCGCTGCGCAGTTTCTTCGACTGGCTGGTGAGCCAGGGCGGCTTAAAAGCCAACCCGGCGAAAGGCATCGCCACGCCGAAAGCCCCGCGTCACCTGCCGAAAAATATCGACGTCGACGATGTAAACCGCCTGCTGGATATTGACCTCAACGACCCGCTGGCCGTGCGCGATCGCGCGATGCTGGAGGTCATGTACGGTGCGGGCCTGCGTCTTTCCGAACTGGTTAATCTCAATTTAAAACATCTCGATCTGGAGTCCGGCGAAGTGTGGGTGATGGGTAAGGGCAGCAAAGAGCGCCGCCTGCCGATTGGCCGTAATGCCGTCTCGTGGATTGAGCACTGGCTGGATCTGCGCGGGCTGTTTGGCGCCGAGGAGGATGCGCTGTTCCTGTCGAAACTCGGCAAGCGGATCTCGGCGCGTAACGTGCAGAAACGCTTTGCAGAGTGGGGCATTAAGCAGGGGCTCAACAGCCACGTCCATCCACATAAGCTGCGCCACTCCTTTGCTACCCATATGCTGGAATCGAGTGGCGATCTGCGTGGCGTGCAGGAACTGCTCGGCCACGCGAATCTCTCCACCACCCAAATCTATACCCACTTAGACTTTCAACACCTTGCGTCGGTGTATGACGCGGCGCATCCACGCGCCAAACGGGGGAAATAATGCGTTTTTACCGCCCACTGGGTCACATCTCAGCCCTGACTTTTGATCTTGATGACACCCTTTATGACAACCGTGAAGTGATCCTGCGTACTGAGCAGGAGTCGCTGGCGTTTGTTCAGAACTACCATCCGGCGCTGAAGACGATGCAGAACAAGGACTTTCAGCTGCTGCGCCAGTCCCTGCGTGAGACCGAGCCGGATATTTATCACGATGTAACCGAATGGCGTCGCCGTGCGGTGGAGCAGGCGATGCTCAACGCTGGGCTGAGCGCACAGGATGCGGCCGTCGGGGCTGAAGCCGCAATGGAAAACTTCGCCAAATGGCGCAGCCGTATCGACGTGCCGCAGGAAACGCACGACACGCTGGCAAAATTGGCAGAAAAATGGCCGCTGGTCGCAATCACCAATGGCAATGCGCAGCCGGAGCTGTTTGGTCTGGGGGATTACTTCGAATTTGTGCTGCGGGCGGGTCCGCACGGGCGCTCGAAGCCGTTTAACGATATGTATCATCTGGCGGCGGAGAAGCTGAACCTGCCGCTCGGCGAAATGTTGCATGTGGGTGATGACCTGACCACAGACGTAGCGGGTGCCATCCGCTGCGGTATGCAGGCCTGCTGGATCAAGCCAGAAAAGACGGACCTGATGATCGCCCCGGACAGCCGTCTTCTGCCGCACCTGGAAATTTCACGGTTGGCATCCCTCACGACGCTGATATAATCACCAGTAATATTGTATAAATTACCAGGGTTTTTGCAGTTGTAGGCCCGGTAAGCAAAGCGCCACCGGGCGCTTTGCTGTGTTCCTGAATACTATGTGACGGTGCCAATGGACGTTTCTTACCTGCTCGACAGCCTTAATGACAAACAGCGTGACGCGGTTGCCGCCTCGCGTACCAACCTGCTGGTGCTGGCTGGGGCGGGCAGTGGTAAGACGCGCGTGCTGGTTCACCGTATCGCCTGGCTGCAGAGCGTGGAAAACTGCTCTCCGTACTCCATCATGGCGGTCACGTTCACCAACAAGGCGGCGGCGGAGATGCGCCACCGTATTGCCCAACTGATGGGCACCAGCCAGGGCGGCATGTGGGTCGGCACCTTCCACGGTCTGGCGCACCGTCTGCTGCGTGCGCACCATATGGACGCCAATCTGCCGCAGGATTTCCAGATCCTCGACAGCGAAGACCAGCTCCGTCTGCTGAAACGCCTGATTAAGGCGATGAACCTCGACGAGAAACAGTGGCCGCCACGTCAGGCGATGTGGTACATCAACGGCCAGAAAGACGAAGGGTTGCGCCCGCACCATATTCAGAGCTTTGGTAACCCGGTGGAGCAGACCTGGCAGAACGTTTACAAGGCCTACCAGGAAGCGTGTGACCGCGCCGGGCTGGTGGACTTTGCCGAACTGTTGCTGCGCGCCCACGAGCTGTGGCTGAACAAACCGCATATCCTGCAGCACTACCGTGAACGCTTCACCAATATCCTGGTGGACGAATTCCAGGATACCAACAACATCCAGTACGCCTGGATCCGCCTGCTGGCCGGGGATACCGGCAAGGTGATGATCGTAGGCGATGACGACCAGTCCATCTACGGCTGGCGTGGCGCGCAGGTGGAAAACATTCAGCGCTTCCTCAACGACTTCCCCGGCGCCGAAACTATCCGTCTGGAGCAGAACTACCGCTCGACCAGCAATATCTTGAGCGCGGCCAACGCCCTGATTGAAAACAACAACGGGCGCCTGGGTAAAAAGCTGTGGACCGATGGGGTCGACGGTGAGCCGATTTCGATTTACTGCGCCTTCAACGAGCTCGACGAAGCACGTTTCGTGGTGAACCGCATCAAAACCTGGCAGGACAACGGTGGCGCGCTGGAACAGTGCGCCATTCTCTACCGCAGCAACGCCCAGTCGCGCGTGCTGGAAGAGGCGCTGCTGCAGGTGAGCATGCCGTACCGTATCTACGGCGGCATGCGCTTCTTCGAACGTCAGGAGATCAAAGACGCGCTCTCTTATCTGCGCCTGATCGCTAACCGAAACGACGATGCGGCGTTTGAACGTGTGGTGAATACGCCAACCCGCGGCATTGGTGACCGAACGCTGGACGTGGTGCGTCAGGCCTCGCGCGATCGTCAGCTTACGCTCTGGCAGGCGTGCCGCGAGCTGTTGCAGGAAAAAGCCCTCGCCGGACGCGCCGCCAGCGCGCTGCAGCGCTTCCTGGAATTAATTGACGCGCTGGCGCAGGAAACCGCCGACATGCCGCTACACGTGCAGACTGACCGGGTAATCAAAGACTCCGGCCTGCGCACCATGTACGAGCAGGAGAAAGGCGAGAAGGGCCAGACCCGTATTGAGAACTTAGAGGAACTGGTGACGGCAACGCGCCAGTTCAGCTACAACGAAGAAGACGAAGACCTGATGCCGCTGCAGGCGTTCCTTTCTCACGCCGCGCTGGAAGCGGGCGAAGGGCAGGCAGATACCTGGCAGGATGCGGTTCAACTGATGACCCTGCACTCTGCCAAAGGCCTCGAATTCCCGCAGGTGTTTATCGTCGGCATGGAAGAGGGCATGTTCCCGAGCCAGATGTCGCTGGATGAAGGCGGGCGTCTGGAAGAGGAGCGCCGTCTGGCTTACGTAGGCGTGACACGAGCGATGCAGAAGCTGACGCTGACCTACGCTGAAACCCGCCGTTTGTACGGTAAAGAGGTCTATCACCGTCCGTCGCGCTTTATCGGCGAATTGCCGGAAGAGTGTGTCGAAGAGGTGCGTCTGCGTGCCAGTATCAGCCGCCCGGTCAGCCATCAGCGGATGGGCTCGCCGATTGCGGAAACCGACACCGGCTATAAGCTGGGCCAGCGCGTGCGTCATTCGAAGTTTGGTGAAGGCACCATCGTCAATCTGGAAGGCAGCGGCGAGCACAGCCGCCTGCAGGTGGCGTTCCAGGGGCAGGGGATCAAATGGCTGGTGGCCGCGTATGCCAAGCTGGAAGCAGTGTAACTTTCAGAAAAATATCATTATTTTGTAATAATCTGCTAGCCTTATACGTTGAAGGTCAATTAATGCCCTTCAGCGTTTCGTTGCGTGTTGACGCCACAGTTGCTGCTGGCGTAACATGCGCGCACGATTACGCTAAGAGGACATTCGCCTTGGACACACCCAGTAGATACTGGCTCAATTCCCTGTCATCCAGGAACAACTCCTAAGGCTATCTCCTCTTGCTGATGGCCTTAGTGGTTGTCAGCGACCTGCATTATTCCCGTCGCGCTGAGTCAGGCTGTTTAATGGTCTGAAACCCAATTTGTTTCTGTGTGCCCACCGAACTGTCCGATATTTTTTGCATTGGGAGTCCCGGTCATGTTGAGCGCATTTCAACTCGAAAATAACCGACTGACTCGGCTTGAAGCCGAAGAGTCACAGCCCCTCATTGATGCCGTATGGGTGGATCTGGTCGAGCCGGACGACGATGAACGCCTGCGCGTACAATCTGAGCTGGGGCAGAGTCTGGCAACTCGCCCGGAACTGGAAGACATCGAAGCATCCGCACGTTTTTTTGAAGACGAAGACGGCCTGCACATTCACTCCTTCTTCTTCTTTGAAGATGCCGAAGACCACGCGGGGAACTCCACCGTGGCATTCACCATTCGCGACGGTCGCCTGTTTACCCTGCGCGAGCGCGAACTGCCGGCGTTTCGTCTCTATCGTATGCGCGCCCGCAGCCAGGCGATGGTGGACGGCAATGCTTACGAATTGCTGCTCGATCTGTTCGAAACCAAAATTGAGCAGCTGGCGGATGAGATTGAAAATATCTACAGCGATCTGGAAAAACTGAGCCGCGTCATCATGGAAGGCCATCAGGGCGATGAATACGACGAAGCGCTCTCCACGCTGGCGGAGCTGGAAGATATCGGCTGGAAGGTGCGTCTGTGTCTGATGGATACCCAGCGCGCGCTGAACTTCCTGGTGCGCAAGGCGCGTCTGCCGGGCGGCCAGCTGGAACAGGCGCGTGAGATCCTGCGCGATATCGAATCCCTGCTGCCGCACAACGAATCACTGTTCCAGAAGGTCAACTTCCTGATGCAGGCGGCGATGGGCTTTATCAACATCGAGCAGAACCGCATTATCAAGATCTTCTCGGTGGTATCCGTGGTGTTCCTGCCGCCGACGCTGGTGGCATCCAGCTATGGGATGAACTTTGAGTTTATGCCAGAGCTGAAGTGGAGTTTCGGCTATCCGGGGGCGATTATCTTTATGATCCTCGCCGGGCTGGCGCCGTATCTCTATTTCAAGCGTCGCAACTGGCTGTAAAAATCTGGCGGGTGGCGCTGTGCTTACCCGCCCTATGATCGAACCCCCTCTCCCACCGGGAGAGGGGAAAATCACAGCCCTTTACGCACCCGGCGCTGGGTATAAATCGCGTCAGCGACAAAAATCGCCAGTGCCACCCAGATAAACGCGAACGTCACCATCTTATCCGCACCCGGCACTTCGCCGTAAAACACCACCGCCAGCAGGAACATCAGCGTCGGGCCGATGTACTGGAAAAAGCCCAGCGTGGACAGACGCAGGCGCGTTGCCGCACCGGTAAAGCAGAGCAGTGGGATAGTCGTCACCACGCCTGCGGCCATCAGCATCATATTCAGGGACCACGGGTTGCTGCCCATGTGGCTGGTCGGGCTGTCGGCAATGCCGAACAGATAGATAGCGGCCACCGGCAACAGCCACAGGGTTTCAAACAGCATGCCGGTTTGCGCTTCCACGGCAATCTTCTTACGCACCAGCCCGTAGAACGCAAAGCTGAACGCCAGCCCCAGCGCAATAACAGGCAGTGAACCGAAGGTCCACAGCTGAACCAGCACGCCGCAGAAGGCGAGGATCACCGCCAGCCACTGCATCCGGCGGAAGCGCTCGCCGAGGAAAATCATCCCCAGCACAATATTCACCAGCGGGTTAATAAAGTAGCCCAGACTCGCTTCGAGCATGTGATGGTTATTCACCGCCCAGATAAACAGCAGCCAGTTTCCGCCAATCAGTACTGCCGAGAGTGCCAGCAGGAAGATCTTCTTCGGGGTTTGTAGCAGCGTTTTGACGCCAGACCACTGACGACTAACGCTCATCAGCGCGATCATGAAGAAGAAGGACCAGATGACGCGGTGAGTGAGGATCTCATCAGCCGGTACGTAAGCGATAAATTTAAAGTAGGCGGGTGCGACACCCCAAATAAAATAAGCGGCAAGGGCGAGTAACACGCCCTGCCGCGTCTGTTTAGCATCCATCGGGAAAATCCGTGACAAAAAAGTGAATTAACTTTACCCGATTTTTCAGCTTCAACCCACCATATAAGTGGCGGTTGCGCTGGCGATATAAAGTTGTTCTTCGTTATGCAGTTCAACACGCGCCACGGCGACCTTATTACCCGCACGGAGCAGGCTGCTGCTGCAGGTGAAGCGGTTTCCGCGCCCGGGACGCAGATAATCGACGCGTAAATCGATGGTACCCATGCGGGATAAGCGCTGACGCAGCTCGTCTTCGTTGATGGTGTCATGGCGGGTCAGGGTGCTGCCAACACATACCAGCCCTGCAGCCACGTCCAGCGCGGAGGCAATCACCCCGCCATGTAAAATGCTCTGTGCCCAGTTGCCTACCATCATCGGCTGGTTGTTAAAGCTGAGCTGGGCAAAGTCTTTTTCGTAACGCTCCAGCTCCAGTCCCAGCGCGCGGTTAAACGGCATATGGTAAACAAAAATCTCGCCCACGAGTTTTAACGCTTCTTCGGCGGTTAGCATGGCTGACATGAGACATCACATCCTTAATGTTAATAAAATGTTGATTTTATGCCCGGACAGGCAAGAATGCCACTTTCAGAAACGAGGATGCAGCAGTTGCTGCAGAAGTCTGTAGAATGTGCGCCATATAACGATTCAGATCATTTAACATTTTGCAGGAGAACACCACCGATGCGGACGTATCTGGCAGGGTTACTGGCAGCGGTTGCGCTGCCCCTCACAGCCTATGCGCAGGAAGCGACAGTCAAAGAGGTGCATGATACGCCAGCAGTTCGCGGTAGCATTATCGCTAACCTGCTGCAGGAGCATGATAATCCCTTCACGCTCTACCCGTACGACACCAACTATGTGCTCTATACCTGGACCAGCGATCTCAACAAAGAGGCGATTCGCTCCTATGACTGGGCTGAGAATGCGCGCAAAGATGAGGTGAAATATCAGCTCAGCCTCGCGTTTCCGTTCTGGCGCGGCATTCTGGGGCCGAATTCGGTTCTCGGTGCGTCTTATACCCAGAAATCCTGGTGGCAGCTTTCCAACAGCGGTGAATCTTCACCGTTTCGTGAAACCAACTATGAGCCCCAGCTGTTCCTGGGTTTCGCCACGGATTATGAGTTTGCAGGCTGGACATTGCGTGACGTTGAAGTGGGCTTCAACCATGACTCCAACGGCCGTTCCGATCCAACCTCACGTAGCTGGAACCGCGCCTATACGCGCCTGATGGCGCAAAACGGTAATATGATGGTGGAAGTGAAGCCGTGGTACGTGGTGGGCAGCACCGATGACAACCCGGATATCACCAAATATATGGGCTACTATCAGCTCAGGATTGGCTATCAGCTGGGTGATGCGGTGCTGAGCGCCAGGGGCCAGTACAACTGGAACACCGGTTACGGCGGCGCAGAAGTGGGCTTAAGCTACCCGATGACCAAACACGTGCGTATCTATACGCAGGTCTACAGCGGTTACGGCGAGTCGCTCATCGATTACAACTTCAATCAGACCCGCGTGGGTGTCGGCGTAATGCTGAACGATATTTTCTAAGACGCTCGAATGTTTTTGCGTTAAACGTTGAAGTTTCTCTCTCAGGCGCTGAAAATAGCGCCTGTTTCATTTCTGGCATATGGGGTTAACGTGGCGCAGGTGGAAGTATTGAATCAGGAGTCGCTGGCTAAACAGGTTTTGCATGAAACCTTTGGCTACCAGCAGTTCCGTCCTGGCCAGGAAACCATCATTGAAACCGTGCTGGAAGGCCGTGATTGCCTGGTGGTAATGCCGACCGGTGGCGGTAAATCGCTCTGCTATCAGGTGCCCGCGCTGGTACTTAATGGCCTGACGGTCGTGGTATCGCCGCTGATTTCTCTGATGAAAGACCAGGTTGACCAGCTGCTCGCCAACGGCGTGGCGGCGGCCTGTCTTAACTCCACGCAAACCCGCGAGCAGCAGCAAGAGGTGATGGCCGGTTGCCGTACCGGACAGGTTCGCTTGCTGTATATCGCACCAGAACGGTTGATGCTGGATAACTTCCTCGACCATCTGGCGCACTGGAATCCCGTTCTGCTGGCCGTTGATGAAGCACACTGTATCTCGCAGTGGGGCCACGATTTCCGCCCGGAATATGCGGCACTTGGTCAGCTGCGTCAGCGCTTCCCTGAACTGCCGTTTATGGCGCTGACCGCCACGGCAGATGACACCACGCGGCTGGATATCGTCCGCCTGCTGGGGCTGAACGACCCGCTGATCCAGGTCAGCAGCTTCGACCGCCCGAACATCCGCTATATGCTGATGGAAAAATTCAAGCCGCTGGATCAGCTTCTGCGCTATGTGCAGGAGCAACGCGGCAAGTCAGGCATCATCTACTGCAACAGCCGCGCGAAGGTGGAAGACACCGCTGCGCGTCTGCAAAACCGCGGCTTTAGCGCGGCGGCCTATCATGCCGGGTTAGAAAACCACATCCGCGCCGACGTGCAGGAAAAATTCCAGCGTGATGACCTGCAGATTGTGGTGGCGACGGTGGCGTTCGGCATGGGCATTAACAAGCCCAACGTCCGCTTTGTGGTGCACTTCGACATTCCGCGAAATATCGAATCCTACTACCAGGAAACCGGCCGCGCAGGCCGTGATGGCCTGCCTGCGGAAGCGATGCTGTTTTACGATCCGGCCGATATGGCGTGGCTGCGCCGCTGCCTTGAAGAGAAACCGCAGGGACAGCTGCAGGATATCGAGCGTCACAAACTCAACGCCATGGGCGCGTTTGCGGAAGCGCAGACCTGCCGTCGTCTGGTGCTGCTCAACTACTTTGGTGAAGGGCGTCAGGAGCCGTGCGGCAACTGCGATATCTGTCTCGACCCGCCAAAGCAGTACGATGGCCTGATGGACGCGCGTAAGGCGCTTTCGACCATTTACCGTGTTAATCAGCGCTTCGGGATGGGCTACGTGGTGGAAGTGCTGCGCGGCGCCAATAACCAGCGTATCCGCGACATGGGCCACGATAAGCTGCCTGTCTACGGTATTGGCAAAGACCAGAGCCACGAGCATTGGGTCAGCATTATTCGTCAGTTGATTCACCTCGGTTTTGCCACACAGAACATTGCCCAGCACTCCGCGCTTCAGCTCACCGAAGCCGCGCGCCCGGTGCTGCGTGGGGATGTTGAACTCAAGCTCGCCGTGCCGCGCGTAGTTGCCCTGAAACCGCGGGTGATGCAGAAATCCTACGGCGGCAACTACGACCGCAAGCTGTTTGCCAAACTGCGCAAGCTGCGTAAAGCGATTGCCGATGAAGAGAACATTCCGCCATATGTGGTCTTCAACGACGCGACGCTGATCGAGATGGCCGAGCAGATGCCGCTCAGCGCCAGCGAAATGCTCAGCGTCAACGGCGTGGGCACGCGCAAGCTGGAGCGCTTTGGTAAAGAATTCATGGCGCTCATCCGTTCACATGTCGATGGTGATGATGAGGAGTAGTCAGCCGCGCAAAAAAGTGCCAGGATGATGACTCACTGAATTATTTCCCCGCGAGCGAATTATGTTAATGCTATTTCTTACCGTGGCGTTGGTGCACATTGTTGCGCTGATGAGCCCGGGCCCTGACTTTTTCTTCGTGTCACAAACCGCCGTCAGCCGCTCCCGCAAAGAAGCAATGATGGGGGTGTTGGGTATCACTATGGGTGTTATGGTCTGGGCGTCCGTGGCGCTGCTTGGCCTGAACCTCATCCTGGCGAAGATGGCGTGGCTGCATAACATCATCATGGTCGGTGGCGGTCTGTACCTGTGCTGGATGGGCTACCAGATGCTGCGCGGGGCGCTGAAGAAAGAAGAGAAAAAACCGCAAGAGCCAAAAATTGAGCTGGCAACGGGCGGCCGTAGCTTTGTGAAAGGGCTGCTGACCAACCTGGCGAACCCGAAAGCGATTATCTATTTCGGTTCCGTCTTCTCCCTGTTCGTGGGCGACAGCGTGGGGGCAGGTGCACGCTGGGGTATCTTCCTGCTGATTGTGGTTGAGACGTTTGCGTGGTTCACCGTTGTTGCCAGCCTGTTTGCCTTACCGGCGATGCGCCGTGGCTATCAGCGCATCGCGAAGTGGATTGACGGCTTCGCCGGCGCGCTGTTCGCCGGCTTTGGTATTCACCTTATTATCTCTCGCTAAGCATGACGCGCTGACGCAAGCAGCGCGCCAACCAGCATAAACAGCGAACCAAACACTTTGTTCAGGGCCTTCATTTGCTTAGGCCCTTTAATCCATGCTGCAATCCGCTGCGCCAGCGTCGCGTAGCCAATCATCACAATAATATCGACAACAATGGTGGTCACGCCCAGGACTACATACTGCATGACCTGCGGCTGATGCGGGACGATAAACTGCGGGAACAGGGCAGCCAGAAAAACGATGCTTTTTGGGTTGGTCAGATTCACAAACACCGCCCGCTTAAACAGGCGACCGCGCGTTTGCGTCCGGGCAAGAGTGTTGAGATCAATTGAGCCTGCTGCTCGCCACTGCTGAATACCGAGCCAAATCAGATATGCCGCACCGGCCCATTTCAGCACTTCAAATGCCAGCACCGAGCGGGAGAAGAGCGTCCCTAAACCCACGCCCACCAGCACAATGTGAATCCCCAGTCCGGTTTGCAAACCGGCAATGGATGCTGCCGCCCCGCGATAACCGTGGTTAATGGAGGTTGTCATGGTATTAATTGCCCCCGAACCCGGTGACAGGCTGAGGATGATGGATGTCAGCAGGTAAGCGAACCACCACTCGAAGGTCATTTGAAACTCCCGAATCGTCTGTTTTTATGCCACAATACGCTATTGTTGAGTCATTTTGTGACCAGTTACGAAAAAAACGATATTCCCTGAATGACGGGGGGTGGAAACCCGATGTTGCAGCAGAAAAAGGACTGGGAAACACGAGAAAACGCATTTGCTGCTTTCTCCATGGGGCCGCTGACCGATTTCTGGCGTCAGCGTGAGGAAGATGAGTTTACGGGCGTCGGGAATATCCCGGTGCGCTTTGTTCGTTTCCGTGATGAAAAAAATGACCGGGTGATTGTGGTCTGTCCCGGGCGTATCGAAAGCTACATCAAATATGCCGAGCTGGCGTACGACCTGTTCCATCTGGGTTTTGACGTGTTAATTATCGATCATCGCGGGCAGGGGCTTTCTGGTCGAATGTTGCCGGATACCCATCGTGGCCACGTAGATAACTTCAGCGATTATGTCGACGATCTTGCCGCCTTCTGGCAGCAGGAAGTGCAGCCTGGCCCGTGGCGTAAGCGCTATATTCTTGCGCACTCCATGGGCGGCGCGATCTCTACGCTCTTTTTGCAGCGCTACGATCACCAGTGCGATGCCATTGCGCTGACCGCGCCGATGTATGGCATTGTGATACGTTTTCCGGACTGGATGGTGCGCCATCTTCTCGACTGGGCTGAGGGCCATCAGCGCATTCGTGAAGGTTACGCCATCGGAACAGGGCGCTGGCGGGCTTTGCCGTTTGCCCTCAACGTCTTAACCCATAGCCGTCAGCGTTATCGCCGCAACCTGCGCTTCTATGCCGATGAGCCTCGCTTGCGCGTTGGCGGCCCCACCTGGCACTGGGTGCGGGAGGGGATACATGCCGGGGAGCAGGTTCTGGCGGGCGTAGGTGATGATGACACGCCGACACTCCTGATTCAGGCTGAAGAAGAGCGTGTGGTGGATAACCGCATGCATGACCGTTTTTGTGAACTGCGCGCTGCCGCCGGTCACCCTTGTGAAGGGGGTAAACCGCTGGTCATCAACGGCGCGTACCATGAGATCCTTTTTGAAAAGGACGCTATGCGCTCAGTCGCGCTTAACGCCATCGTCGAGTTTTTCGACCGGCATAACTGATTTTCTATTGAGGTTAAATTTTCCTATGTACCAGGTTGTTGCATCTGATTTAGATGGCACGCTGCTTTCCCCCGACCACACCCTGTCGCCGTACGCGAAAGAGACCTTAAAGCTGCTGACTGCCCGTGGCGTGCACTTTGTGTTTGCCACCGGGCGCCACCACGTGGATGTGGGGCAGATCCGCGATAATCTTGAGATTAAATCGTACATGATCACCTCCAACGGTGCGCGTGTTCACGACACCGATGGCAATCTGATCTTTACCCACAACCTGGATCGCGATATTGCCGCCGATCTGTTCGGTGTGGTGCATAATAATCCGGCTATCGTCACGAACGTTTACCGCGACGATGACTGGTTCATGAACCGCCACCGTCCGGAAGAGATGCGCTTCTTCAAAGAAGCGGTGTTTAACTACTCCCTGTATGAGCCAGGTCTGCTCGAGCCGGAAGGGATCAGCAAAGTCTTCTTTACCTGCGAAAGTCACGAAGAACTGCTGCCGCTGGAGCAGGCAATCAACGCCCGCTGGGGCGATCGCGTCAACGTAAGCTTCTCAACGCTGACCTGCCTGGAAGTGATGGCGGGTGGCGTTTCCAAGGGGCACGCTCTGGAAGCGGTGGCCAAACGCATGGGCTTTGAGCTGAAAGACTGTATCGCCTTTGGTGATGGCATGAACGATGCTGAGATGCTCTCGATGGCGGGTAAAGGCTGCATCATGCAGAACGCGCACCAGCGCCTGAAAGACCTGCACCCGGAGCTGGAAGTGATCGGCACCAACGCAGACAATGCGGTACCAAAATATCTGCGCAAGCTGTTCCTTGAATAATCTTCATTTGGTTGTTTATTGCTCAGTTGTCAACTAAAGAGTTCGCTACAATGCCTCTCCTTCTTTCTGAGAGACAAGCATTGTGGCGCTACTCATTATCACCACTATCCTGTGGGCCTTCTCCTTTAGCCTGATTGGCGAATACCTTGCCGGATCGGTCGACAGCTATTTCTCGGTGCTGATGCGCGTGGGGCTGGCGGCGCTGGTGTTCCTGCCCTTTTTGCGTACGCGCGGACAATCCCTGCAAACCGTTTTGCTGTATATGCTGGTGGGAGCGATGCAGCTCGGCATCATGTATCTGTTCAGCTTTCGGGCGTATATCTACTTGTCCGTCTCGGAGTTCCTGCTCTTTACGGTGCTGACGCCGCTCTATATCACGCTGATTTACGACCTGCTCAGCAGGCGTCGTCTGCGTTGGGGCTATCTGTTGAGCGCAGCGCTGGCGGTGATTGGCGCGGCGATTATTCGCTACGATAAAGTGAGCGATCACTTCTGGACCGGCCTGATGTTCGTGCAGTTAGCAAACATCAGCTTCGCTATTGGTATGGTGGGCTACAAGCGCCTGATGGAAACCCGCCCGATGCCACAGCACAACGCGTTTGCCTGGTTCTATATGGGGGCGGCGGTGGTCGCGGTCGCAGCCTGGTTTATGTTGGGTAACCCGCAAAAATTACCTACCACCACCGTGCAGTGGGGCATTCTGGTCTGGCTGGGCGTGGTGGCCTCGGGGCTGGGGTACTTCATGTGGAACTATGGCGCAACTCAGGTAGACGCCGGTACGCTGGGTATCATGAACAACGTGCATGTGCCCGCGGGGCTACTGGTAAACCTTGCTATCTGGCAGCAACAGCCCCACTGGCCGAGTTTCCTTATTGGGGGAGCGGTGATCCTGGCTTCGCTGTGGGTACATCGCCGTTGGGTCGCTCCGCGCTCCGCACAAACGGAAGATGGTCGCACGCGTGGTTCCGCGTTGAGCGAATAAACGCTTCCGTGATCGGCTGACGCTGCTCGCCATCGCGCACGGCGGCGTACAGCCGGCTCCACAGTCCTTCTCCCAGGGTTTTGGTGACCACCAGGCCCTGGCGTTCAAAACTCTCTACCACCCAGTGCGGCAGCGCCGCGATGCCCATTCTGGCGGCAACCATCTGAATCAACAGCAACGTATTATCCACGCTTTTCAGCTGTGGGCTGATGCCCGCCGGCTGCAGGAAATGGCGCCAGATATCCAGGCGACTGCGCTGCACCGGGTATATCAGCAGCGTTTCAGTCGCCAGGTCTTCCGGGGTGATACGCGTCTTGCTGGCCAGCGGATGATCCGGTGCCAGCACCAGACGCACCTCATAATCGAACATTGGCGAATAATGCAGGCCGCTACGCGGCAGAATGTCTGACGTCATCACCAGATCCAGCTCGCCCTGCTGGAGTGACGGCTGCGGGTCAAACGTCACGCCGGAGGTAAAGTCCATTTCTACCTGCGGCCACTTCTGGCGGAAGTTCTCAAGCGCGGGGGTCAGCCACTGAATACAGCTGTGGCACTCAATGGCGATACGCAATTTAGTTTGCTGCGGCTCATTGCAGGACTGAAGCGCGCTGGCAATTTGCGGCAGCACCTGATTTGCCAGCTGCAGGAGGATCTCGCCCTGGGGAGTAAAGCGCAGCGGCTGGCTCTTACGCACAAAAAGACGAAAGCCGAGACGTTGTTCCAGATCGCTGAACTGGTGAGAAAGGGCGGACTGAGTCTGGTGCAGTGAGGCCGCCGCCGCCGCGAGAGAACCGCAGTTTCGCAACGCTTGTAGCGTTTTCAGGTGTTTTATCTCGATCATGAAAGTCCTTCACTTCGCCATGAACATTTTGCGCTTGAGGAATATACAGTACCTGCCAATTATAGATGTGTAAACATCTGGACGTCTAAATAACGAATTTCACAAGGGGCATGACATGACAATCCGCAATCACACTCTCGGTTTCCCTCGCGTTGGCCTGCGTCGCGAGCTAAAAAAAGCACAAGAAAGCTACTGGGCAGGAAACACCACGCGTGAAGAGCTGCTGGCAGTGGGCCGCGAACTGCGTGCCCGCCACTGGGAGCAGCAAAAACAGGCGGGCGTAGACCTGCTGCCGGTGGGCGATTTCGCCTGGTACGACCATGTTCTGACGACCAGCCTGCTGCTTGGCAATGTCCCGGCTCGTCATCAGAACAACGATGGATCGGTAGATATCGACACGCTGTTCCGCATCGGCCGTGGCCGTGCGCCAACCGGTGAGCCAGCGGCAGCGGCGGAAATGACCAAGTGGTTTAACACCAACTATCACTATATGGTGCCGGAGTTTGTTAAAGGTCAGCAGTTCAAACTGACCTGGACCCAGTTGCTGGATGAAGTGGACGAAGCGCTGGCGCTGGGGCACCAGGTGAAACCGGTGCTGCTGGGGCCAGTGACCTACCTGTGGTTAGGAAAAGTCAAAGGCGAGCCGTTCGATCGTCTGAGCCTGCTGAAGGATATCCTGCCGGTCTACAAACAGGTGCTGATTGAGCTGGGCAAACGCGGTATTCAGTGGGTGCAAATCGACGAACCGGCGCTGGTGCTCGAGCTGCCGCAAGCGTGGCTCGATGCCTTCAAACCGGCTTACGATGCACTGACCGGGCAGGTGAAGCTGCTGCTTACCACCTACTTTGAAGGTGTGACGCCGAACCTCGGCACCATCACCAAATTGCCAGTGCAGGGCCTGCACGTTGACCTGGTGCATGGAAAAGATGATGTTGCAGAACTGCACAAGCGCCTGCCAGCGGAGTGGCTGCTCTCTGCCGGGCTGGTAAACGGTCGTAATGTCTGGCGCGCCGATCTGACAGAAAAATATGCTCAGATTAAGGACATCGTCCGCAAACGTGAACTATGGGTGGCCTCTTCGTGTTCACTGCTGCACAGCCCTATCGATCTCAGCGTTGAAACCCGCCTGGATGCGGAAGTGAAAAGCTGGTTTGCCTTTGCCTTGCAGAAATGTGAAGAACTGGCTCTGCTGCGTGATGCCCTGAACAGCGGTGACACGGCGGCGATTACCGAATGGAGCGCTCCGATTCAGGCCCGTCGTCATTCGTCTCGCGTTCACAACCCGGCGGTGGAAAAACGTCTGGCGGCTATCACCGCGCAGGACAGCCAGCGTCAAAGCCCCTATGAAGTGCGTGCAGAAGCCCAGCGCGCCCGATTCAACTTGCCTGCGTGGCCAACCACCACCATCGGTTCCTTCCCGCAAACTACCGAGATCCGCGGCCTGCGCCTGGACTTCAAAAAGGGCAACCTTGATGCGGCCAACTACCGCACCGGCATCGCGGAACATATCAAACAGGCGATTGTGGAGCAGGAGCGCTTAGGCCTGGACGTGCTGGTTCACGGGGAGGCAGAGCGTAACGACATGGTGGAGTACTTCGGTGAACATCTGGACGGTTTCGTCTTTACCCAAAACGGCTGGGTACAGAGCTATGGTTCCCGCTGTGTAAAACCACCGGTGGTGATCGGTGACGTCAGCCGTCCTCACCCGATCACCGTCGAATGGGCTAAATATGCCCAGTCCCTGACCGACAAGCCGGTAAAAGGCATGTTGACCGGTCCGGTGACCATTCTTTGCTGGTCCTTCCCGCGTGAGGACGTGACCCGTGAAACCATCGCGAAGCAAATTGCGCTGGCGCTGCGCGATGAAGTGGCGGATCTGGAAGCGGCGGGCATTGGCATCATCCAGATTGACGAACCGGCCCTGCGCGAGGGATTACCGCTGCGTCGCAGCGACTGGGACGCCTACCTGCAGTGGGGTGTGGAAGCGTTCCGCATCAATGCCGCAGTGGCGAAGGATGACACGCAGATCCACACCCACATGTGTTACTGCGAATTTAACGACATCATGGATTCCATTGCCGCACTGGATGCCGACGTGATCACCATCGAGACCTCGCGTTCAGATATGGAACTGCTGGAGTCATTCGAAGAGTTCGATTACCCGAACGAAATCGGGCCGGGCGTGTATGACATTCACTCCCCGAACGTGCCGAGCGTGGAGTGGATCGAAGCCCTGCTGAAGAAAGCCGCCCAACGCATTCCGGCAGAGCGCCTGTGGGTGAACCCTGACTGCGGTCTGAAAACCCGCGGCTGGCCTGAAACCCGCGCGGCGCTGGCGAATATGGTGAAAGCGGCGCAGAATTTGCGTCAGGGTTAAGACAGAGTCGATCCCATTATGTAGCCCGGTAAGGCATCGCCGCCACCGGGCTTTTATGTTTACGCTTTCTTGCCGCCGTACTGGCTAAACCACGCCAGCATCCGCTGCCAGCCATCTTTGGCTGATTCCGCGTGATAGCTCGGACGATAATCGGCATTAAACGCGTGTCCGGCATCCGGGTACACGACAATGTCGGCCTTTGCATTCGCCGCGCGTAGCGCATGGCGCATGGTCTCTACCGTGTCGAGCGGAATACCCGTGTCCTGACCACCGTACAGTCCCAGCACCGGGGCATTTAAGTCTGTGGCGATATCAACCGGATGTTTTGGCGAGTTCAGCGTTTTTTCGCCCACCAGTTTACCGTACCAGGCCACAGCAGCTTTCAGCTGCGGATTGTGCGCGGCATACAGCCAGCTAATGCGTCCGCCCCAGCAGAACCCCGTTATCATCAGTCGATGCGCATCACCGCCGTGACGCGCCGCCCAGTTGGCAACATGATCCAGATCGGCCAGCACCTGTGCATCCGGCACTTTACTGACAAGGTTACTCAAAAGCGTTGGGATATCGCTGTAGTCGTTCGGATCGCCCTGACGGAAATAGAGCTCTGGCGCAACGGCCAGGTAACCTTCCAGCGCCAGTCGGCGGCAGAGGTCGCGAATATGTTCGTGAACGCCGAAAATTTCCTGAACCACAATCACGATTGGCAGCGGACCGTCTGCCGATGCTGGTCGCGCGTGGTAAGCAGGCATATTTTCCCCCTGCGAGGGAATGGAGGTCTCTCCCGCCGTAATGGCGTCTTCAGGCGTTGAGACGATGGTTGAGGCATGCGGAGCCGCAGCAGGTGCAAAACCGGTTTTTTCAGTCATGGCATTCTCCGTACCAATGAGTTAGCGCAAAGGTAAATATAGACACGAGGTTAACAACCCACAGTGCCTTAAACGGTCTATCTTTTGTGCAGCACACCACGATATAACTTGTTAATGTGATGTAAATCACTTTTTTATGGAAATCTACTGCAATCTTTTTCATTCATGGTGAGATGTGTCACGAAATTATGCGTATTGCTTCTGTAAAGTACCGTTTTACTTCTTCTGACTAACCGACCCACAGAGGAGTCACCTATGTCTAAGTCTGATGTTTTTCATCTCGGCCTCACCAAAAACGATTTACAAGGGGCTACGCTCGCGATCGTCCCGGGCGATCCTGAGCGTGTGGAAAAGATCGCCGCGCTGATGGATAAGCCGGTTAAGCTGGCAGCCCATCGTGAATTCACCACCTGGCGTGCAGAGCTGGATGGTAAGGCCGTGATTGTGTGCTCTACCGGTATCGGTGGCCCATCTACCTCCATTGCCGTTGAAGAACTGGCGCAGCTGGGCATCCGGACGTTCCTGCGTATCGGGACGACCGGTGCGATCCAGCCGCATATCAACGTGGGTGATGTATTGGTGACTACCGCGTCCGTGCGTCTGGATGGGGCGAGTCTGCACTTTGCACCAATGGAATTCCCGGCGGTTGCCGATTTTGAATGTACGACGGCGCTGGTTGAAGCAGCGAAATCCGTTGGCGCAACCACGCACGTGGGCGTAACCGCCTCGTCGGATACCTTCTACCCGGGTCAGGAGCGTTACGACACCTTCTCTGGCCGTGTGGTGAGCCGTTTTAAAGGCTCTATGGAAGAGTGGCAGTCTATGGGCGTGATGAACTATGAAATGGAATCCGCAACGCTGCTGACCATGTGCGCAAGCCAGGGTCTGCGTGCCGGTATGGTGGCGGGGGTAATCGTCAACCGTACCCAGCAGGAAATCCCGAACGCCGAAACCATGAAACAAACCGAAAGTCATGCGGTAAAAATCGTGGTTGAAGCGGCCCGTCGTCTGATCTAATCCTCTCTTCTGACATCAAAGGCCGACACGTTCGGCCTTTATTTTTTGCGTAGCGCCTCGCAGGAAAACCCTTTCAAACTGGACGTTTATACAGCACAATCTTATTTTGTGCGGTAATACGTTGATGCAGGGGGCATTGTGGATCTCTCAATTCTGATTTACGCGGTGATTGCGCTCGCGGGCGTGGCGATAGGCTGGCTGATTTCCAGCTATCAGCACGCGCAGCAAAAGGCCGATCAGCTGGCAGAGCGTGAAGAGATAGTCGCCGAGTTAAGCGCGACAAAACAGCAACTTGCGCTGAGTGAACACTGGCGAGACGAGTGCGAGTTACTCAACAACGAACTGCGCAATCTGCGTGATATCAATACCTCACTGGAAGCCGATCTCCGTGAAGTCACGACCCGCCTGGAATCCACTCAACTGCATGCGGAAGACAAAATCCGCCAGATGATGAACAGCGAGCAGCGCCTCAGCGAACAGTTTGAGAATCTCGCGAACCGCATTTTTGAGCACAGCAACCGCCGCGTTGACGAACAAAACCGCCAGAGTCTGAACAGTCTCCTGACGCCTCTGCGTGAGCAACTGGACGGTTTCCGTCGTCAGGTGCAGGACAGCTTTGGTCAGGAGGCCCGAGAGCGGCACACCCTGGCACACGAAATTCGTAATCTGCAGCAGTTGAATGCACAAATGGCGCAGGAAGCGGTCAACCTGACCCGCGCCCTGAAAGGGGATAACAAAACGCAGGGTAACTGGGGTGAAGTCGTCCTCACGCGGGTGCTGGAAGCCTCTGGACTGCGCGAAGGGTATGAATACGAAACCCAGGTCAGCATAGAAAACGATGCCCGCTCGCGAATGCAGCCAGATGTCATTGTGCGTCTGCCGCAGGGTAAAGATGTGGTGATTGATGCCAAAATGACGCTGGTGGCCTATGAGCGTTACTTCAACGCGGAGGATGACTACACCCGCGAATCGGCGTTGCAGGAGCACATTGCCTCCGTGCGGAACCATATTCGTCTGCTGGGCAGAAAAGACTATCAGCAGTTGCCGGGTTTGCGCTCGCTTGACTATGTTCTGATGTTTATCCCGGTAGAGCCTGCTTTTCTGCTGGCACTCGACAGACAGCCGGAACTGATAACTGAAGCGCTGAAAAACAACATTATGCTGGTCAGCCCCACCACACTGCTGGTGGCGTTACGCACCATTGCCAACCTGTGGCGCTATGAACATCAGAGCCGCAACGCGCAGCAGATTGCCGATCGCGCCAGCAAGCTGTACGACAAAATGCGCCTCTTTGTGGATGATATGTCCTCGGTCGGGCAAAGCCTGGACCGCGCGCAGGACAACTACCGCCAGGCGATGAAAAAACTCGCCTCCGGGCGGGGCAATCTGCTGGCGCAAGCCGAAGCCTTCCGCGGCCTGGGGGTGGAGGTTAAACGCGAGATTAATCCGGAACTGGTTGAGCAAGCCACGGCACAGGACGAAGAGTTTCGCCTGCGCGAAGGAGCTGATGGACAAAAGAGAGACAGTGAAGACAACGAGTTAGCGGCAGAGTTATCGCCAGACCCGCATCTGGCGCGTTTCTCACGTGGTGGTTGAAACGTAGGGCAAACGCGCCCAATCTGTTACACTTCACGAACATTTTACTGATAAGCAGGCTCTGAGATGGTTGACGATTCACAAGACACAACGCACTTTGGCTTTCAGACTGTCGCCAAAGCGCAGAAAGCTGACATGGTGGCCCACGTATTTCATTCCGTGGCGGCGAAGTACGATGTGATGAATGACTTGATGTCATTCGGCATTCATCGCTTGTGGAAGCGCTTCACCATCGACTGTAGCGGTGTGCGTCGTGGACAAACGGTACTGGACCTTGCCGGCGGCACGGGCGATTTGACCGCGAAATTCTCCCGTCTGGTGGGTGAAACCGGGCGTGTTGTTCTGGCTGATATTAACGACTCCATGCTGAAAATGGGGCGTGAGAAGCTGCGTAACATCGGCGTGGTCGGGAATGTGGAATATGTGCAGGCAAACGCCGAGGCGCTGCCGTTCCCGGATAACACCTTTGACTGCATCACTATCTCTTTTGGCCTGCGTAACGTCACCGATAAAGAAAAAGCGCTGCGCTCAATGTATCGCGTGCTGAAGCCGGGCGGACGTCTGCTGGTGCTTGAGTTCTCCAAACCGATTATCGAGCCACTGAGCAAAGCCTACGACGCCTATTCATTCCATGTTCTGCCGCGTATTGGCGAACTGGTGGCAAACGACGCAGAAAGCTACCGCTATCTGGCGGAATCCATTCGCATGCACCCGGATCAGGACACCCTGAAGGCCATGATGCAGGATGCGGCGTTTGAAAACGTTGAGTATTTCAACATGACGGCGGGTGTCGTCGCACTGCATCGCGGTTATAAGTTCTGAGTGGAGGTGTCCTGTGCCCTTTAAACCCTTAGTCACCGCAGGCATCGAGAATGTACTGAATGCCTTTCTCTATCGTGCGCCAGCGCTAAAAGCCGCGCGGCAGCGACTTAACGGGAAGGTATTGCGGATCGTTTTAAAAGAGTTCTCGACGCCGCTTGTGCTGGTCTTCAGCGAACGCCAGCTTGATGTTCTGGGGGAGTGGGAAGGAGACGCCGACTGCTCTGTCATCACGCGCATGAGCGTGCTGCCAAAACTGCGTGACCGCCAGCAACTGACGGCGCTGATCCGAAGCGGTGAGCTGGAAGTGGAAGGCGACATTCAGGTTGTACAAAATTTCGTTGCGCTCAGCGATCTGGCCGAGTTCGACCCGGCGGAACTGCTTGCCCCATTTATTGGCGACATTGCAGCGGAAGGGATCGGCAAAGCCCTGCATGGTGGTACCGCCTTCCTGCGTAAAAGCCTGCAACGTCAGCAGCGTTATGCGGCAGAGGTGCTGACCGAAGAGTGGCGTATGGCCCCCGGACAGCTGGAAGTAGCCTGGTTCGCGGAAGAGACTGCGGCTGTTGAACGTGCGGTTGATGCGTTAACCAAACGGCTGGAAAAACTGGAGGGCAAATGACGCCTGGTGAAATTCGGCGCCTCTATTTTATCGTCCACACCTTTTTGAGTTACGGGCTCGACGAGCTTATCCCCAAAATGCGTATCACGCTGCCGCTTCGTATCTGGCGGCGGATGTTGTTCTGGATGCCTAATCGCCACAAAGGACAGCCACTGGGTGAACGCCTGCGTCTGGCGCTACAGGAGCTGGGCCCGGTATGGATTAAGTTCGGCCAAATGCTCTCGACCCGTCGCGATCTTTTCCCGCCCCAGATTGCCGATCAGCTGGCACTGCTGCAGGATCGCGTGGCCCCGTTTGACGGCGTGCGCGCGAAAAAACAGATCGAAGAGGCGATGGGCAATATTCCTGTTGAGACCTGGTTCGACGATTTCGACATTCAGCCGCTGGCTTCTGCCTCCATTGCCCAGGTGCATACCGCGCGTCTGAAAGAGAATGGCAAAGAAGTCGTTATCAAAGTTATCCGCCCGGATATTCTGCCGATCATCAAAGCGGACATGAAGCTTATCTATCGTCTGGCGCGCTGGGTTCCGCGTCTGCTCCCTGACGGACGCCGCCTGCGCCCGCTGGAAGTGGTACGGGAATATGAAAAAACGCTGATCGATGAACTAAACCTGCTGCGCGAATCGGCAAACGCCATTCAGCTACGGCGCAATTTTGAAAACAGCCCGATGCTGTATGTTCCTGAAGTCTATTCTGACTACTGCAGCCAGAACATGATGGTCATGGAACGTATTTACGGTATTCCCGTCTCGGATGTCGTGGCCCTGGAGAAACAGGGAACGAACATGAAGCTGCTGGCCGAACGTGGCGTACAGGTCTTCTTTACTCAGGTCTTCCGCGACAGCTTTTTCCACGCAGACATGCATCCGGGCAATATCTTTGTGAGCTATGAGCATCCGGACGACCCGCAATATATCGGCATTGATTGCGGTATTGTCGGCTCGCTCAATAAAGAAGATAAGCGTTATCTGGCGGAGAATTTTATCGCCTTCTTTAATCGTGACTACCGTAAAGTGGCTGAACTGCACGTTGACTCAGGTTGGGTTCCGCCGGACACCAATGTCGAAGAGTTTGAGTTTGCCATCCGTACCGTCTGTGAACCGATTTTTGAAAAACCGCTAGCAGAAATCTCGTTCGGTCACGTGTTGCTGAATCTGTTTAACACCGCTCGCCGCTTCAATATGGAAGTGCAGCCACAGCTTGTTTTACTTCAGAAAACATTACTTTACGTTGAAGGTGTAGGTCGACAGCTCTATCCTCAGTTAGACTTGTGGAAGACCGCGAAACCGTTCCTGGAATCCTGGATTAAGGATCAGGTTGGCATTCCGGCTCTGGTGCGGGCTTTCAAAGAGAAAGCCCCGTTCTGGGTTGAAAAAATGCCGGAACTTCCTGAACTGGTGTATGACAGTTTGCGTCAGAGCAAGAACCTTCAGCTCAGCATGGATAAAATCGCCCACGAGCTTCAGTCGAACCGCGTACGCCAGGGCCAGTCTCGCTATCTGTTTGGCATTGGCGCAACCCTGCTGCTCAGTGGTACGTTGTTGTTAATCAACCGTCCGGACTGGCAGATGATGCCCGCCTGGCTAATGGTTGCCGGAATAGTGGTCTGGTTCGTTGGCTGGAGAAAGACGCGCTGAAGAGGCATCGCTATCACCAGGCCGCATACGTATAATGCGGTCTGACTAATTAATCATCTATCTCTGAGGAATATGTATGGGTGGTATCAGTATCTGGCAATTAGTCATTATTGCCGTCATCGTCGTGCTGCTGTTTGGCACCAAAAAGCTCGGTTCTATCGGTTCCGATCTGGGCGCGTCTATCAAAGGCTTCAAGAAAGCAATGAGCGATGATGAGAGCAAGCAGGATAAAACCAGCCAGGACGCTGACTTTACTGCTAAATCCATCTCCGACAAGCAAGAAGATGCCAAAAAGGAAGACGCTAAACGCCACGATAAAGAGCAGGTGTAAGTCGTGTTCGACATTGGTTTTAGTGAGCTGCTGCTGGTCTTTGTGATTGGCCTCATCGTGCTGGGGCCACAGCGTTTACCCGTTGCAGTAAAAACGGTTGTGGGGTGGGTGCGTGCGCTTCGTTCGCTGGCATCCACCGTACAGAACGAGCTGGCGCAGGAACTTAAGCTGCAGGAGTTTCAGGAAAGCCTGAAAAAGGTTGAGAAGGCGAGCATGGATAACCTGACGCCGGAACTGAAAGCCTCCATGGATGAACTGCGCGAAGCGGCAGAATCCATGAAGCGCTCGTACAGCGTTAACGATCCTGAAAAAGCTAGCGATGAAGCGAACACCATCCATAACCCGGTGGTGAAAAATAGTGAAGCGCAGCGCGAGGGCGTAACGCCTGCCAGCGCGGAGCATCAGGCCACCGCGCCTGAACATACGCCGCAGGAACCTGAACTGAAAAAACAGGCGCAGCCGGAAGACCCTGTGGTCAACGCGGCTGAAGCAAAGCCCGCCGCGCCTGTTACCGAATCATCCCCCTCGTCGAGTGATAAAGCGTAAACATGGCAGTAGATGATACTCAACCGCTCATTACGCACCTCATTGAGCTGCGTAAGCGCCTGTTAAACTGCATTATTGCGGTTTTCGTTATTTTCTTATGCCTGGTTTATTTCGCCAACGACATCTACCAGGTTGTCTCCGCGCCGCTGATAAAGCAGATGCCGCTGGGCGCAACGATGATCGCGACGGACGTTGCTTCGCCGTTCTTTACGCCCATTAAGCTCACGTTCTGGGTATCGTTGATCGCTTCTGCACCCATCCTGCTGTATCAGATCTGGGCGTTTGTGGCGCCCGCTCTGTATAAGCATGAACGCAAACTGGTGATCCCACTGCTGGTCTCCAGCTCGCTGTTGTTCTATATCGGCATGGCGTTTGCCTATTTCGTGGTCTTCCCGCTGGCCTTTGGCTTCCTGACGCATACCGCGCCGGAAGGGGTACAGGTGTCGACCGATATTGCCAGCTACCTCAGCTTTGTGATGGCGCTGTTTATGGCATTCGGCGTGGCGTTCGAAGTGCCGGTTGCGATTGTGCTGCTTTGCTGGGTGGGTGTAACCACACCAGAAGACCTGCGTAAAAAGCGTCCGTATATTCTGGTCGGCGCATTTGTGGTCGGCATGCTGCTGACGCCGCCCGATGTCTTCTCGCAAACGCTGCTGGCCATACCGATGTACTGTCTGTTTGAGGTAGGCGTCTTCTTCTCACGTTTCTATGTGGGGAAAGGGCGTCGATCAGAGGACGAAGACGACGTCTCTGAAAAGAGCACTGAAGAGTAAAACCAGCCGCCCGTCAGGGCGGTTGTCATATGGGGAATTGCATGTTTGATATTGGACTTAACCTGACCAGTTCACAGTTTGCCAAAGATCGCGACGACGTCGTGGCGCGCGCGTTTGCCGCCGGCGTAAAAGGTCTGCTGCTGACAGGCACCAACCTGCATGAAAGCGAGCAGGCGCAACAGCTGGCCCAACGCTACGACCGTTGCTGGTCTACCGCGGGCGTGCATCCTCATGACAGCAGCCAGTGGACGCCGGAGAGCGCTGATATCATTCACAGGCTGGCGAAAACCCCCGAAGTGGTGGCTATCGGGGAATGTGGGCTCGATTTCAACCGCAATTTTTCCACCCCTGCCGAGCAGGAAAAAGCGTTTACGGCGCAACTTGCCCTGGCGGCCGAGCTTGAAATGCCGGTGTTTATGCACTGTCGCGATGCGCATGAGCGCTTCCTCGCGCTGCTGGATCCCTGGCTGGATAAACTGCCAGGCGCGGTGCTGCACTGTTTTACCGGTTCACGTCAGGAGGCGCTGGACTGTCTGGATCGTGGGCTTTATTTGGGGATTACCGGCTGGGTGTGCGATGAACGCCGCGGGCTGGAGCTTCGTGAACTGTTGCCGGTGATCCCGGCCGACCAGTTGCTCTTCGAAACCGACGCGCCTTATTTATTGCCGCGTGATATGAAACCAAAACCGGCATCGCGACGTAACGAACCGGCGTGGCTGGGGCATATTGTCACGAGCGTGGCGCAGTGGCGCGGAGAGGATCCGCACGGGTTATCTACGCAGACGGATGACAACGTGCGTCGCCTGTTTGGCATTGATTTTTAAACTTTGCGGAAGTCGGTGTTTTTCACGCTTTGTAGCACCTGCTTATTAAGCAGATTGAGCAATAACATGGAGCGTGCTTCACCGTCCGGCTCGGCGAAAATCGCCTGCAGGCCTTCGAAGGCACCTTCGGTGATGACGACACTGTCTCCCGCGTACGGGGTTTCCGGGTCGGTAATATCTTCAGGTTGTTGATAAACCGAAAGCTGATGGATCACCGTCGACGGCACCGTTGCCGGGTGCGCACCAAAACGAACAAAATGGCTGACGCCGCGCGTGGCGCTGATGGTGGTGGTGTGGATCACTTCCGGGTCGAATTCCACGAACAAATAGTTCGGAAATAGCGGCTCACTGACGGTTGTGCGCTTCCCGCGCTGCATTTTTTCAAGCGTGATCACGGGTGTCAGGCAATTTACAGACTGACGTTCTAAATGTTCCTGCGCGCGCTGAAGTTGCCCGCGTTTGCAATACAGTAAATACCAGGCCTGCATAATCACTCTTTCCCTTAGTTTCGGGCGCAAGCATATCAAAACCCTGGCGGGATCGCTAAGTTGATTATAATGGCCGAAAAGGGAACAGGATGCAGAAGTTCACGCTAATTTAACAAAATTACAGCATCACGCAGGCTTACGCCGTATAATGAAGCGCTTACAGAGAGGCCATGATTAACTGCATGAAATACCACGATCTCCGCGACTTCCTGACGCTGCTGGAAAAGCAGGGCGAACTCAAACGCATTACGCTTCCTGTCGATCCTTATCTGGAAATGACAGAAATTGCTGACCGCACCCTGCGTGCCGGTGGCCCGGCACTTCTGTTTGAAAACCCGAAGGGTTATTCAATGCCGGTGCTGTGCAACCTGTTTGGAACCCCTCGCCGTGTGGCGTTGGGCATGGGCCAGGAGGACGTCACGGCGTTACGTGAAGTGGGTAAACTGCTGGCGTTTCTGAAAGAGCCGGAGCCACCGAAAAGCTTCCGCGATCTGTTCGATAAGCTGCCGCAGTTTAAGCAGGTGCTGAACATGCCAACCAAACGTCTGCGCGGCGCGCCGTGCCAGCAGAAAGTGCTGGAAGGGGATGCGGTAGATCTGACCAAAATCCCGATCATGCAGTGCTGGTCTGAAGATGCCGCGCCACTCATTACGTGGGGGCTCACCGTCACACGCGGGCCGCATAAAGAGCGTCAAAATCTGGGTATTTACCGCCAGCAGCTGATTGGCAAGAATAAGCTCATCATGCGCTGGCTGTCGCATCGCGGCGGCGCGCTGGATTTCCAGGAGTGGTGCGCTGCACACCCGGGCGAGCGTTTTCCGGTCTCAGTGGCGTTAGGGGCCGACCCCGCCACCATTCTGGGCGCGGTAACACCAGTGCCGGATACACTCTCTGAATATGCCTTTGCAGGACTGCTGCGTGGCACCAAAACGGAAGTCGTGAAGTGTATCTCTAACGACCTCGAAGTGCCCGCGAGTGCAGAGATTGTCCTGGAAGGTTACATTGAACAGGGCGAGCTTGCACCCGAAGGCCCGTACGGTGACCACACGGGCTATTATAACGAAGTGGATAACTTCCCGGTGTTTACCGTCACGCACATTACCCAGCGTGAAGATGCGATTTATCACTCCACCTATACCGGACGTCCACCGGATGAACCTGCAGTACTGGGTGTGGCGCTGAATGAAGTGTTTGTGCCGATCCTGCAAAAGCAGTTCCCGGAAATTGTTGATTTCTATCTGCCGCCGGAAGGATGCTCGTATCGCCTGGCGGTGGTCACAATGAAGAAGCAGTATCCTGGTCACGCTAAACGCGTGATGATGGGCGTATGGTCTTTCCTGCGCCAGTTTATGTATACCAAATTTGTGATTGTCTGCGATGATGACGTTAACGCCCGCGACTGGAATGATGTTATCTGGGCCATTACCACGCGAATGGATCCGGCGCGCGATACGGTGTTAGTGGAAAACACGCCGATAGATTATCTGGATTTTGCCTCGCCGGTCTCCGGTCTTGGCTCAAAAATGGGACTGGATGCCACAAATAAATGGCCTGGCGAAACCGACCGTGAATGGGGTCGCCCGATCAAGAAAGATCCTGCTGTGACCGCGCGAATTGACGCGATCTGGGACGAACTGGCCATAATGAATAACGGTAAACCGCAGGCTGACCGTTAAGCCCTATAGACTTCCCGACAGAGAGAGCGAATGACAACCTTAAGCTGTAAAGTGACCTCGGTAGATGCTATCACCGACACCGTATATCGCGTCCGTTTAGTGCCTGAAGCGGCATTCTCTTTCCGTGCTGGTCAGTACCTGATGGTCGTGATGGATGAACGTGATAAGCGTCCTTTCTCTATGGCCTCAACGCCAGCGGAGCAGGAATTTATTGAGCTTCATATTGGTGCGTCAGAGCTTAACCTGTATGCAATGGCCGTCATGGACCGCATTCTTAAAGAGCGCGAGATCGTGGTGGATATTCCACACGGTGATGCATGGCTGCGTGACGATGAAGACCGTCCGCTGATCCTGATTGCCGGTGGTACAGGCTTCTCCTACGTGCGCTCTATTCTGTTGACGGCCCTGGCGCGTAACCCGAACCGTGATATCACTATCTACTGGGGTGGCCGCGAAGAGAAACATCTCTACGATCTCTCTGAGCTTGAAGCGCTGAGCGTTAACCATCCCAACCTGCGTGTTGAACCGGTGGTTGAGCAGCCGGAAGAGGGCTGGCGTGGGCGTAGCGGCACAGTGCTGACGGCGGTACTGCAGGATCATGGCACGCTGGCAGGGCACGATATCTATATCGCTGGCCGCTTTGAGATGGCGAAAATTGCCCGTGACCTGTTCTGTAACGAACGTGATGCGCGTGAAGATCGTCTGTTTGGCGATGCTTTTGCGTTTATCTAAATAAAAAACCCGCCCCTGACAGGCGGGAAGAACGGCAACTAAACTGTCTCTCTTCGCAAATGGCGTCACTTGCGGCGAGGTACCTCTCGTAGGCCGGGAAAGCGCAGCACCTCCCGGCAAAAGCCCGATGGCGCGATGCTTATCGGGCCTACGTTATAGCCTTACACTCTCTCAAACACCGTTGCGATACCCTGACCCAACCCAATACACATCGTTGCCAGACCAAACTGCGCGTCTTTGCGTTCCATCAGGTTAATCAGCGTTGTGCTGATACGCGCCCCGGAGCAGCCCAGCGGGTGACCGAGGGCGATCGCGCCGCCGTTGAGGTTAATTTTCTCGTCGATCTGCTCCATCAGCCCCAGATCTTTAATGCACGGCAGGATCTGCGCGGCGAAGGCTTCGTTCATCTCGAACACGTCGATATCACTGGTGGTCAATCCCGCTTTCTTCAGCGCCAGCTTCGAGGCCGGAACCGGGCCGTAACCCATGATAGAAGGATCGCAGCCTACCACCGCCATTGAGCGCACCCGGGCGCGAGGCGTTAACCCCAGCTCGCGGGCGCGGCTTTCGCTCATTACCAGCATCGCGGCCGCTCCGTCAGACAGCGCCGACGAGGTACCTGCCGTGACCGTACCGGTGACCGGGTCAAACGCCGGGCGCAGGGTGGATAGCGCTTCAACGGTGGTTTCCGGGCGGATCACTTCGTCGTAGCTGAACTGCTTCAGAACGCCATCAGCATCATGGCCGCCGGTCGGGATGATCTCATTCTTAAACGCGCCGGATTGCGTGGCGGCCCATGCACGAGCATGAGAACGCGCGGCGAAGGTATCCTGCATTTCACGGCTAATTCCGTGCAGGCGGGACAGCATTTCAGCGGTCAGGCCCATCATTCCTGCGGCTTTCGCCACGTTACGGCTCATGCCCGGGTGGAAATCGACCCCGTGGCTCATTGGCACATGGCCCATGTGCTCCACGCCGCCGACCAGGCAGGCCTGCGCGTCACCGGTCATGATCATACGCGCCGCATCATGCAGTGCCTGCATTGAGGAGCCGCACAGACGGTTGACGGTAACTGCCGGCACCGAATGTGGGATCTCCGCCAGCAGCGAAGCATTGCGGGCGATGTTGAAGCCCTGCTCAAGCGTCTGTTGCACACAGCCCCAGTAGATATCGTCGAGCGCAGCCGGGTCCAGCGCCGGATTACGCGCCAGCAGGCTGCGCATCAGGTGCGCTGAGAGATCCTCTGCACGCACGTTACGGAATGCGCCGCCTTTTGAACGGCCCATCGGGGTGCGAATCGCATCAACAATGACAACCTTTTCCATTGTGACTCCTTAAGCCGTTTTCAGCTCGCCAACCGGACGGGCTGGCTCAACTGCTGGGTAATAGGATTCGTTATGGCGCGCTTTATTACGCAGCCCTTCCGGCACGTCATACAGCGGGCCGAGGTGCTGATACTGCTGCACCATATCGAGATAGCGGGCGCTGCCGAGCGTATCCAGCCAGCGGAACGCGCCACCGTGGAACGGAGGGAAGCCCAGGCCATAGACCAGCGCCATATCGGCTTCTGCCGGACTGGCGATAATGCCTTCTTCCAGGCAACGCACCACTTCGTTGATCATCGGAATCATCATCCGGGCGATGATTTCATCGTCCGTGAAGTCACGTTTTGGCTGGCTAACCCCGGCCAGCAGGCTATCCACCGCCGGATCTTCTTCTTTCTTCGGTTTGCCTTTGCTGTCTTCTTTATAGCGCCAGAAGCCCAGACCGTTTTTCTGACCAAAGCGGTTGGCGTCAAACAGGGCGTCAATCGCATCGCGATAATCTTTCTGCATGCGCTGTGGGAAGCCCGCCGCCATAACCGCTTGAGCGTGATGCGCGGTATCAATGCCAACCACATCCAGCAGATACGCTGGCCCCATCGGCCAGCCGAACTGTTTTTCCATCACTTTGTCGACTTTGCGGAAGTCCGCGCCGTCGCGCAGCAGCTGGCTGAAACCAGCGAAGTAAGGGAACAGTACGCGGTTGACGAAGAAGCCCGGGCAGTCGTTGACCACAATCGGGGTTTTGCCCATCTTGCTGGCCCACGCCACCACTTTTGCGATGGTGTCGTCAGAGGTTTTTTCGCCGCGGATCACTTCGACCAGTGGCATGCGGTGCACCGGGTTGAAGAAATGCATTCCGCAGAAGTTTTCCGGGCGCTTCAGGACGCTTGCCAGCTCGCTAATCGGGATCGTCGAGGTGTTAGAGGCCAGTACGGTCTCCGGACGCACTTTCTCTTCCGTTTCGGCCAGTACCGCTTTCTTCACTTTCGGGTTCTCTACCACGGCCTCAACCACCACATCGACGCGGTCAAAACCGGTGTATTCCAGTACGGGCTGGATAGTGGAGATCACGCCTGAGAGTTTCAGACCGTCAATTTTGCCGCGTTCCAGCTGTTTATTGAGCAGCTTGGCTGCTTCGGTCATCCCCAGCGTCAGGGATTTCTCGCTGATGTCTTTCATCACCACCGGCACGCCCTTCCAGGCGGACTGGTAAGCGATGCCGCCGCCCATAATGCCAGCGCCAAGTACCGCCGCATGTTTTGGCGTCTCAACGTTTTTCGTCAGCTGTTTTGCTTTGCCTTTCACGAACTGATCGTTGAGGAAGATACCCACCAGCGCGCGGGCTTCATTGGTATGTGCCAGCGGGACAAAGCTCTGGTTTTCGAGTTTCAGGGCTTCGTCACGGCCAAAGCGGGCTGCGGCTTCGATGGTTTTCACCGCCGTGATCGGCGCCGGGTAGTGTTTACCCGCCGTCTGCATCACCATGCCCTTGGCGATGGTGAAACTCATGGCTGCTTCAATCTTGCTGAGCTTTAACGGCTCCAGTTTCGGCTGGCGTTTGGCCTTCCAGTCGAGATCGCCGTTAATGGCCTGACGCAGAATGGCGAGGGAGCCTTCAATCAGTTTTTCTGGCTTCACGACGCCATCAACCAGGCCGATTTTTTGCGCCTGCTCTGCGCCAACATCTTTACCTGCGGCAATAATTTCCAGCGCGCTGTCGGCACCCAGCATGCGCGGCATACGTACGGAGCCGCCAAAGCCCGGCATAATGCCCAGTTTGGTTTCCGGCAGGCCGATGCGCAGATCCGGCGTGGCGAGGCGGTAGTCGGTGGCCAGCACGCATTCACAGCCGCCGCCCAGCGCGTAGCCGTTAACGGCGGAAAGGGTCGGGACAGGCAGATCTTCCAGACGATTAAAGACGCTGTTGGCAAAGTGCAGCCACTGGCTCAGCTGTTCTTCAGGCACCAGGAACAGTGAAAGAAATTCGGTGATATCGGCACCAACAATAAAGGCCGCTTTGTTCGAGCGCAGCAGCAGCCCCTTTAAATCAGTTTGTTTTTCAAGTACATCCAGCGCCTGGCCAAGACTGGCCACCGTCGCGGTATCGAGCTTGTTGACTGAGCCGGGGGCATCGAACACCAGTTCGGCAATGCCATCTTCCAGCCAGTTGAGGTACAGGGTGTCGCCTTTGTAGAGCATGTCAGTCTCCTGAATCCAGCAAGTGGATCTGGTCATACCAGATGAGTCGGAGTGTGGGATTTATGTTAATAAAATGCAAATTACTCATTAAGAAATTGCTGCATTGATCACGGTCGGTGGAAATCACGCAGCCGGAGACAGGTGTGCTAAGATGCGAGGACTTGAGGTCAAAAAAACGAAAGGAAGAATGATGGACTCACTGGCTTCGCTTTATAAAAATCATATCGTTACCCTACAGGAACGTACCCGTGATGTACTTGCCCGCTTTAAGCTGGATGCGCTGTTAATCCACTCCGGCGAGCTGATGAATACCTTCCTGGATGACCATGCGTATCCGTTTAAGGTTAACCCGCAGTTTAAAGCCTGGGTGCCGGTAACACAGGTGCCAAATTGCTGGTTGTTGGTGGATGGCGTGAACAAGCCGAAACTGTGGTTCTATCTGCCTGTGGATTACTGGCACAACGTTGAGCCGCTGCCGACCAGCTTCTGGACAGAAGAAGTGGACGTCATGGCTTTACCAAAAGCCGATGGTATTGGCAGCCAGTTGCCTGCCGCGCGTGGCAATATTGCCTACATTGGCCCGGTCCCGGAGCGTGCGCTGGGTCTGGATATCCCGGCAGACAAACTCAACCCGAAAGGGGTGCTGGATTTCCTGCACTATTACCGCGCGTATAAAACCGACTACGAACTTTACTGCATGCGTGAAGCGCAAAAAACGGCGGTGAATGGTCACCGTGCAGCGCATGAAGCCTTCCAGTCCGGTATGAGCGAGTTCGATATCAATCAGGCGTACCTCACCGCGACCGGTCACCGTGACACCGATGTGCCTTACAGCAACATTGTCGCCCTGAATGAGCATGCCTCTGTGCTGCATTACACCAAACTGGATCACCATGTGCCGTCTGAGATGCGCAGCTTCCTGCTGGACGCAGGCGCAGAGTACAACGGCTACGCGGCTGACCTGACCCGTACCTGGGCGGCCAATGCGGATACCGATTTTGCGCATCTGATTAAAGACGTTAACGATGAGCAACTGGCGCTTATCAGCACCATGAAAGCCGGAACCAGCTATGTGGATTACCATATCCAGTTCCATCAGCGCATCGCTAAACTGCTGCGTAAACACCAGATCGTGAAAGACATGAGCGAAGAGGCGATGGTCGAAAACGATCTGACCGGACCCTTTATGCCGCACGGTATCGGCCACCCGCTGGGTCTGCAGGTTCATGATGTTGCGGGCTTTATGCAGGATGATACCGGCACGCACCTCGCCGCGCCGTCTAAATATCCTTACCTGCGCTGCACGCGTATCCTTGAGCCGCGCATGGTGCTGACCATCGAGCCGGGGATCTACTTTATCGAATCGCTGTTAGCGCCATGGCGCGAAGGTCAGTTCAGCAAGCACTTCAACTGGGAAAAAATTGACGCGCTGAAGCCGTTTGGCGGTATTCGTATCGAAGATAACGTCGTGATTCATGAGAACGGTATCGAGAATATGACGCGAGACCTGAAGCTGGCCTGATGGAAAGCTGGCTGATACCGGCTGAGCCGGTCACCTTTGTTGAAGAAATCAAGAAAAGCCGCTTTATTACGCTGCTGGCACACACCGATGGCGTAGAGGCGGCAAAGGCGTTTGTTGAGTCTGTCCGCGCTGCGCATCCCGACGCCCGTCACCACTGCGTGGCGTGGGTCGCCGGGCCGCCAGACGATTCGCAGCAGCTGGGTTTTTCTGATGACGGTGAACCGGCGGGTACTGCCGGTAAACCTATGCTTTCCCAGCTCATGGGCAGTGGCGTGGGTGAAATCACCGCCGTGGTTGTTCGCTACTACGGCGGCATTTTATTAGGTACCGGTGGGCTGGTGAAAGCGTATGGCGGGGGCGTACAGCAGGCGCTTAATATGTTGGTCACCACCCGCAAAACGCCACTCACCGAATATACTTTGTTGTGCGACTACGCCCAGCTATCGGGTGTCGAAGCGCTGCTTAAACAGTTTAACGGTGTGATTGCACACAGTGATTACCAGGCAATGGTGCAATTGCGCGTGGCGCTTCCTCAGGCTGAACAGGCTGCTTTTTCGGCAAAACTGGCGGATTTTAGTCGCGGTTCGTTGCAATTGCTGCCGATTGAAGAATAATCCCCACCTCACTTTTTGAATACCAAAGGAAGCGGCAGAGATGCATTTTCGTGCCATAACCCGAATCGTTGGACTGCTGGTCATACTTTTTTCCGGGACGATGATTCTCCCAGGACTGGTGGCGCTTATCTACCGGGACGGCGCGGGGCGGGCATTTACCCAGACCTTCTTTGTTGCGCTGGCGATTGGCTCGCTGCTGTGGTGGCCAAACCGTCGTCAGAAAGGTGAGCTGAAATCACGTGAAGGGTTTCTGATTGTGGTGCTGTTCTGGACGGTGCTGGGAAGCGTCGGTTCGCTGCCCTTTATCTTCTCTGAACAGCCCAATCTGAGCATCACGGATGCCTTTTTTGAATCCTTCTCCGGCTTAACGACTACCGGCGCGACTACGCTGGTTGGGCTGGATTCGTTACCCCACGCCATTCTCTTTTATCGCCAGATGCTGCAATGGTTCGGTGGTATGGGGATCATTGTTCTGGCGGTTGCCATCCTTCCTATCCTGGGCGTCGGGGGCATGCAGTTGTACAGGGCAGAAATGCCGGGGCCACTGAAAGATAACAAGATGCGCCCGCGTATTGCCGAGACGGCGAAGACCCTGTGGCTGATTTATGTTTTACTGACCGTTGCCTGTGCGCTGGCGCTGTGGTTTGCCGGTATGCCCGCGTTCGATGCCATCGGGCACAGCTTCGCGACAATCGCCATCGGCGGGTTCTCTACCCACGATGCCAGCGTGGGCTACTTTGATAGTCCAACGATCAACACCATTATTGCTATTTTCCTGCTGATCTCCGGCTGTAACTACGGTCTACACTTCTCATTACTCAGCGGACGTAGCCTGAAGGTGTACTGGCGCGACCCGGAGTTCCGTATGTTTATTGGCGTCCAGCTCACGCTGGTGGTCATCTGTACGCTGGTGCTCTGGTTCCACGATGTCTATAACTCGGCGCTGACCACGCTAAACCAGGCGTTTTTCCAGGTGGTGTCGATGGCGACAACCGCAGGTTTTACCACGGACAGCATTGCACGCTGGCCGCTGTTCCTGCCTGTGCTGCTGCTGTGCTCGGCATTTATTGGTGGTTGCGCAGGGTCGACGGGCGGTGGCCTGAAGGTGATTCGTATTCTGCTGCTCTTCAAGCAGGGGAACCGTGAATTAAAACGCCTGGTTCACCCGAATGCAGTCTATAGCATCAAGCTGGGCAACCGTGCCCTGCCGGAACGTATTCTCGAAGCGGTGTGGGGGTTCTTCTCGGCGTATGCCCTGGTCTTCATCGTCAGTATGCTGGCAATCATCGCGACGGGGGTGGATGATTTCTCTGCCTTTGCGTCCGTTGTGGCAACACTTAATAACCTCGGGCCTGGCCTGGGGGTCGTGGCGGATAACTTTGCCAGTATGAACCCGGTCGCGAAATGGATCCTAATCGCCAATATGCTGTTTGGGCGTCTTGAGGTCTTTACGCTGCTGGTGCTGTTCACCCCAACATTCTGGCGCGAGTAAGGAGTCGTCGGTGAAAACACTTATTCTATTCTCTACGCGAGACGGGCAAACGCGTGAGATTGCCTCTTATCTGGCTTCTGAACTACAAGAGCTGGGCATTTACTCTGATGTGGTGAACCTGAACCGTACGGAGCAAATCGCCTGGCAGGATTACGACCGCGTGGTGATTGGGGCGTCTATCCGTTACGGGCATTTCCATCCTGCGCTGGATCGCTTTGTGAAAAAGCATACGGCAGCGCTCAATAAGCTGCCCGGGGCGTTCTACTCGGTCAATCTGGTGGCCCGCAAACCTGAAAAGCGTACACCGCAGACCAACAGCTACACGCGCAAGTTTTTGCTGAATTCGCCGTGGCAGCCAGACGTGTGTGCCGTCTTTGCAGGGGCGCTGCGTTATCCCCGCTATCGCTGGTATGACCGCTTTATGATTCGGCTGATTATGAAAATGACCGGCGGTGAAACCGATACGCGTAAAGAAGTGGTTTATACCGACTGGACGCAGGTGAGCAGTTTTGCCCGGGAAATCGCGCATTTATCACCCGAATCGCGGCGTATTTAAGCGTGGAGTTTGAAAAGTGAGCGAACGAAATGTTTTTTGTATTTTGTGCTTGTCACTTCAGAATAACTCCCTATAATGCGCCTCCACTGACACGGAACAACGGCACACACGCCGCCGGGTCAGCAGAGAAAAGCAAATTAAAC